>JAEYPL010000143.1 GCA_023410905.1 Pseudomonadota bacterium | reverse complement strand
CCCCAGCCCCCGCTTTTTATGAGATTGGAGCATGTGCGCGCGCTTGCCCCAAACTCCAAGTACATAAAGGCGGGTGGGCTCGGGAGGGTGTCCCTCCCGATGGAGCGCGAGGCCTAGCCTCGCTCGCGTCGAAGACGCGAATGCTCACCCGCGACGCAGCGCGCGGCCGGTCGTTGTGTCGAACACGTGCACGCGATGCTCGGGCACATGAAGGGCGACCGTGTCGCTCCCGAGATCGCGCGTCGAGGTCGGCACGGAGAGCACCAGTGGCGCGCCGCCCGCAAGTCCATGAACCAGACGATTGGGGCCGAGTTCCTCGACGAACTCCGGCTTGACGGCGAAGCCATTGCTCTCGCCCGGCGCGGCGACGTTCATGTCCTCGGGACGAATGCCAACTTCGACGGACGTGCCGTCGGCAACTTCGAACTCGTCCGGATCGAACTCGAGCGTACCCGATCCGGGAATCTCGACCTTGCCGCGCCCGATCACGCGGCCGGGGATGAGGTTCATGGCGGGCGAGCCGATGAAGGTCGCGACAAAGCGCGTCGCGGGACGATTGTAGACGTCCGTCGGCTTGCCGACCTGCTCGATGCGGCCATGGTTCATGACCACGACGACATCGGCGAGCGTCATGGCTTCGACCTGATCGTGCGTGACGAAGATCGATGTCGCCTTGAGGCGATTGTGCAGGCGGCGGATCTCGATGCGCATCTGCAGGCGCAGCTTGGCGTCGAGGTTCGACAGCGGCTCGTCGAACAGGAAGACTTGCGGCTCGCGCACGATCGCGCGGCCCATGGCAACGCGCTGACGCTGACCGCCGGAAAGGGCGCGCGGACGGCGGTCGAGGTAGTCCTCGATGGCGAGCATTTTCGCGGCTTCGCGGACGCGCCGCTCGATCTCGGGCTTGGGCGTTTTGCGGTTGCGCAGGCCATAGGCCATGTTGTCGTACACGCTCATGTGCGGATAGAGCGCGTAGTTCTGGAAGACCATCGCGATGTCGCGATCGGCGGGCTCGATGTCGTTGACGACGCGATCGCCGATCTTGCAGGTGCCGGCTGTGATCGTCTCGAGGCCGGCGATCATGCGCAGCAACGTCGACTTGCC
Source organism: Pseudomonadota bacterium (assembly GCA_023410905.1). GTDB lineage: Bacteria > Pseudomonadota > Alphaproteobacteria > Rhizobiales > Hyphomicrobiaceae. The sequence continues at coordinate 1,963 of JAEYPL010000143.1, read as the reverse complement.
GCAGCCCGACGGGCCGAGCAGCACCGTGAACGATCCATTGGCGATCGCGAGGGAAAGGCCTTTGATCGCCTCCACGCCACCGGGATAGACCTTGCTGACGTTCTCGAGTGCTACCGAAGCCATGCGGCTACTTCTCCGTATCCACCAGTCCCTTGATGAACCAGCGTTGCATGAGGAGGACGACCGCGACGGGGGGAAGCATCGCGAGAATGACGGCGGCCATGACGAGCGGCCATTGCGGATCGGTGTCGGCGACGTTGATCATGCGCTGAATGCCCATGACGACCGTCAGGTACTGGCGATCCGTCGTCATGAGCAACGGCCAGAGGTACTGGTTCCAGCCGAACGTGAACATGATCACGAAGAGCGCCGCGAGATTCGTACGCGAGAGCGGAAGGAGAATGTCCTTCATGAACTTCACGGGACCGGCGCCGTCGATGCGCGCGGCTTCGGCGAGCTCATCCGGCACGGTGAGGAAGAACTGGCGGAAGAGGAACGTCGCGGTGGCGGATGCGATCAGCGGGATGGTGAGGCCGGCGTAGGAGTTCAAGAGACCGAGATCGGCGACGACCTTGAAGGTCGGCACGATGCGCACTTCCACGGGCAGCATCAGGGTCATGAAGATGATCCAGAACACGGCCATGCGGAAGGGAAAGCGGAAGTAGACGATCGCGAACGCGGCGATGAAGGAGACGAAGATTTTCCCGAGCGCGATGATCATGGCCATGATGAAGCTGTTGGTCATCATGCGCCACATGGGCACGCCACCCGCGGTCGGGTTGATCATGCCTTCGAAGAGGAGCAAGCGGTAGTTCTCGAAGAACTGCGTGCCGGGCCAGAGCGGGATCGGCGCCGTCATGATGTCCTTCGCGTGGTGGGTCGAGGCGACGAACGTGACCCAGATCGGGAAGGCGACGACGATGATGCCGAGAATCAGCACGACGTGAGCGATGAAGGTCGCGAAGGGACGCCGTTCGACCATCAGTAGGACACCCTGCGCTCGATGTAGCGGAACTGGACGACCGTGAGCACGATCACGATGGCCATGAGGATTACGGATTGCGCTGCCGAACTGCCGAGGTCGAGCCCGATGAAACCGTCGTTGAAGACCTTGTAGACGAGAATCTCGGTCGCCTTGGCGGGACCGCCGCTCGTCGTCGCGTGAACGATGCCGAACGTATCGAAGAAGGCATAGACGATGTTCACGACGAGCAGGAAGAAGGTCGTCGGCGAGAGCAGCGGGAAGACGATGGTCCAGAAACGCTTGGCCGGCCCGGCGCCGTCGATGGCGGCCGCCTCGATGAGTGAGCGCGGGATCGCCTGCAGACCCGCGAGGAAGAAGACGAAGTTATAGCTGATCTGCTTCCAGACGGCGGCGATAGTGATCAGCGCGAAGGCGTCATTGCCGCGGATCTGATGGTTCCAGTCATAGCCCAAGCTGTGCATCACGTAGGCGACGATGCCGATGCGCGGATTGAACATGAAGACCCAGAGTGCGCCGGCAACGGCTGGGGCAACGGCGTAGGGCCAGATCAACATCGTCTTGTAGCCGGTCGCGCCCTTGATCACACGGTCGGCCATCACAGCCAGCAAGAGCGCGAGGCCCATGGCGAAGCCGGCGACCAGCGCGCTGAAGATCGCCGTACGATGAAAGGATTCGAGGTACTCGCGATTGCGGAAGAGGGCGGTGAAGTTGTCGAACCAGACGAACTGGCTCTTGAGGCCGAAAGGATCCTCGAGCAGCACCGATTGGTAGAGCGCCTGGCTCGCGGGCCAGACGAAGAATACGAACGTGATGATGAGCTGCGGCATGACAAGCGCAAGCGGCAACCACGAGGTTCGGAAGACCGCGCGCTTCTCCATGTGGGTGCAGTTCCGCCGGCGCAAGCTCCGACCGCGGGCGGCGGGAGCAACTGAGGTTGGTCATAGAAAGAGGGCGGATGCCTTGCGGTATCCGCCCTCT
>JAEYPL010000121.1 GCA_023410905.1 Pseudomonadota bacterium | reverse complement strand
CCGTAGCCCCTCACCCCAACCCTCTCCCCATTGAAGGAATGGGGAGAGGGAGAAAATGATGGCAAAGCCCGTTACGCCGAGACTGACCACCGACTGTGTCGCCGTGGATGCCAAGGGCCGCGTGCTGCTCATCCGGCGAGGACATCCACCTTTCGTCGGGCACTATGCGCTGCCGGGCGGCTTCGTCGATGTCGGCGAGACCGTCGAGGACGGCTGTCGCCGGGAGCTTATGGAAGAGACGGGGGTGAAGGCCGGCAAGCTCCATCTCGTCGGCGTGTACTCCGATCCGAAACGCGATCCGCGCTTTCATACGGCTGCGGTCGTGTACCTGACGCGCGTGCGCTCGCCGAAGGCGGTCGCGGGAGACGATGCCGCCGCCGCCGAGTGGGTCGAGGACTGGCGCAAGGTGGATTTTGCGTTCGATCACGGCATCATTCTCCGCGATGCCATGCGCCTCCTCGCCAAGATGTCGGCGGGCACTACCGGCGCCTGACGGAACAATCACTCAACGAGACTGGGATAGGTGATGACCGGAATTCTCCGGCCGGTGACGGCGTTGTTGCTCAGCGCATCGATCCTGATGATGGGCAATGGACTGTTCGGCGTTCTGGTGCCGATCCGCGCCGATATCGAGCACTTCACGTCGTACGACATCGGCTTCATGGGGTCGTTTCACTTCGCCGGCCTGATGATCGGCTGTCTGCTCTGGCCGCGTATCATTGGCACGGTCGGCCATATACGCGCCTTCGCGTCCTTGACGGCGCTCGCCACGATTACGCCGCTCATGCACGCCATGTGGACCATGCCGTGGATGTGGTGGGGGCTCCGGGCGATCAATGGCCTCGTCTTTGCCGGCCTGTTCATGATCATCGAGAGCTGGCTGACGGGCGCATCGCAGCCGGAAACCCGCGGCCGCGTTCTCGGCGCCTACGCGATGACGAACCTGACGGTCGTCACGGTCGGGATGCAGCTGATATCCGCAGGACAGCCTGCGAGCTTCGAGCTGTTCTCCCTCGTCGCCATCCTTTACTCGCTCGCGGCCGTTCCCATTGCGCTGACACGGCAGAGTGCGCCACAGCCGCCGCAGCGCGCCAAGATGCGGCTCGGATGGTTGATCACGGTGTCGCCTGCGGCTGTTTTCGGCTGCTTCGCCGCGGGGCTCGTGAACTCGGCCTTCTGGACATTCACGCCGCTTTTCGCTCAGGGCGAGGGGCTGTCGGTACGCAATACGGCGATGTTCATGTCGCTGGCCCTTCTTGGGGGCGCCGTTAGTCAGTGGCCGATCGGACGGCTCTCGGACAAGCTCGGTCGGCGGGCCGTCGCGATTGTCGTGTGCGCGGTTGCAGCCTTGGCCGGCACGGCGCTGTGGGCAACATCGGGTGCGAATGCGACAGCATTGTTCGGCCTCGCCGTCCTCTATGGCAGCATGGCCTTCACGGTCTATACGCTCTGCGTCGCGCACGCGAACGACCTCGTGCACAGAAAGCGCGCCGTCGAGGTATCGAGTGGTCTGCTGCTGGTCTTTTCGGTAGGGGCCATTCTCGGGCCCATGATGGCCTCGGCCATGATGCAGATGTTCGGCCAAGGGGGGCTTTTTCTTCACACAGCCCTTGCTCATGTCAGCATTGCACTCGTGATGCTGTTGCGTGCGCGCATTCGGCCGAAACTGCCGGCAAAGCGCGCTGAGCCGTTTGTCATCGTGCCCAAGACGACGCCTGCGGTCTTCGAGCTCGATCCACGCGGCGAGCCCACGGATGAAGTTCCCGAAGGCGCGCAGCCGGTACGCTGATGTCGCCTACATGCTCGACCAGAGCAGTGTGAGGCCCGCGACGAGGAGGATGGCGAGCACGAGCCGGTCATAGCGTTGGTCATCGAGGCGACGATAGATGCGCTGCCCGATGAAGGCGCCGACGAACGTGCCCGGTAGAGCGAAGAGCGCGGCGCGGCCGAGTTCGGCCGTGACGAGGCCTGCTGCTGCGTGCACCATCAGCGACACCGTTAGGATCGTCAGGTTGAAGCCTTGGAAGATCGCGCGCCGCGCGTCCTTACCCCAGCCGCGTAGGCTCGCCCAGATGGTCGGCAGCGCGCCCGAAAGACCGGCGAGGCCGCCGAGAATGCCGCCCGCGAGACCGACGATGCCGTCGGCAATGCGCCCGCCCCACTGGACAGTCGGACGGTAACTGCCGAGCAGCATCACCGAGCAATAGGCGGTGACGACGATGCCCACACCGAGCTTCACCGTTTGCACCGACACCATGACGAGCAGCCACGTGCCGAGCGGAATGCCGATGAGGCCGCCGATCAGAAACGGCGCGAGGCGGCGCCAGTCGAGCGCGTGCCAGATCGAGGGAAGTGATTGGAGCTGCGCCACGACAGAGCAGACGAGCACGAGCGTCGCGGCGACGGTAACGGGAAGCGCGTGCAGCCAGAGCACGAGCGCCGTCATGCCCGTGCCGAAGCCTGTGAGCCCGTTGACGAGCCCGCCAGCGAACGCACCGGCAACGATGAGCAGAATTTCCGCAGTCATGAGGTGCCCGCCGGAAAGGGGGAGATATCGGCGGGAGCACCGCCGCGCGTTTAGGAGAAGTGGTCGGACCGATCGCGAGCCATGAAGAGCCTATCCGCATGGCGGCCCCTGCCATAACACGAGGTTGCTGTTGTCAGCACGTGCCGGTTGGGAGGGGCAGGAAAGAAAACTTCAGATCTCGACGATCAGCTTTCCTGTGACTTGTCGTTTGTCGAGCGCCATGATGGCCTCGCCGATGCGCGCGAGCGGGTATGTCGCATGAACGTGCGGTTTGAGGCGGCCCTTGGCACACCAGTCCAGGACCTCGATCATGTTGGCGCGGTGCTGCTCGGGCTCGCGCATGATCATCTCGCCCCAGAACACGCCGACGGCCGAGGCGTTCTTGAGAAGATACAGATTGAGTGGGATCTTCGGGATGGCACCGGCGGCAAAGCCGATCACGAGCAGGCGGCCGCCCCAGGCGATCGAGCGCAGGGCAGCTTCGGAATAATCGCCGCCGACACAGTCATAGACCACATCCACGCCCTTGCCGCCCGTCAGCTCGCGCAGGCCGGTCTTCAGGTCCGTCGTCGTGTAGTTCAGCAGCTCGTCGGCACCATGCGCGCGACAGACGGCGAGCTTCTCGTCATTGGAGGCGACGGCGATCACGCGCGCGCCCATGAGCTTGGCGATTTCGACGGCGGCAAGACCGGCACCACCCGACGCGCCGAGTACGGCAACGCTCTCGCCGGCTTTAAGCCCGCCGCGATCCTTGAGGCCGTGCATGGCGGTGCCGTAGGTCACGCTGATGCCGGCCGCCGCGGCGTCACTGACCCCATCCGGGATCGGAATCATGAGCTTGGCCGGCACCGCGACCTTCTCGCGCGCGCCACCCCAGGCGATATAGCCGCACACGCGCTGGCCTGGCTTCATGTCGCGGACGCCTGCCCCCACCGCCTCGACAACGCCCGCGATCTCGGCCGCCGGCGAGAACGGCAGTTCGGGCTTGAACTGGTATTTGCCCCGTGTGATCAGCGTATCAAGGAAGTTGAGGGCTGCAGCGCGCACACGCACGACCACCTCGTCGGCGCCCGCTACCGGGTCCGCGATCTCCTCGATCACGATCGCCTCGGGCCCGTCCAGCGACTTGCACAGGGCGGCCTTCATGTGACACCTCCTGACGAAACTTTAGTGCCCTCCGACCGGGAGCGCTCACGACATGAGTACGACGCCTGCTCCGCCAGTCAACCGCGGCTACTTCGCCATTGGTGCCGAGCGGATATCCAAAAGCCTCAACGTCGGCAACCTCATGCGCTCGGCGCATGGTTTCGGCGCGAGCTTCACGTTTACGGTCGGGGCGAGCTATCAGGGGCGCGAGGCGCACGCGGATACGTCGAAGGGCGTTCAGCACCTTCCGCACTACAACTGGGCGCGCATCGAGGACATGGCTCTCCCGCAGGGCTGCCGGCTGGTCGGCGTGGAGCTGATCGACGAGGCCGTCGAGCTTCCGAGCTTCCGCCATCCGCTGCGCGCGGCCTACGTGCTCGGGCCGGAGCGGGGATCGCTGTCGGTCGAGATGCTTGCGCGTTGCGACTACACCGTCAAAATACCGACCACGTTCTGTATCAACGTGGCCATGGCGGGGGCCATCGTCATGTATGATCGCGTACGATCGCTCGGCCGATTCGCAGCACGGCCGGTTGGCGAGGGTGGTCCGATCGTCGCTCCGGAACCGCATGTGCAGGGCGGGCGCGTCATCCGCCAGGAGGATCCGTAGCGGCGCGGCGAGCGTTCTGCTGAAGGTGTCGTACGAGAATGGAGAATAGAAGGCTCATGTCTCATCGGGGATGGACGCGCGGCGTGATGTTGCGCACCGCTGCTGCGGTGACGGGGGTGGCGCTCGCGGGCAGTATTGCGGCCGCGCAGACGGTGAAATCCATCGGCACATTCTCGAGCTGGACGGCCTTTACGCACGGCGAGGGCGGCAGTCTGCTGTGCTTCGCGACCGCGCAGCCGACGAAGCAGGAGCCTGCCGGCGCCAAGCGGAATCCCGCTTTCATTTATGTTTCGAGCTGGCCCAAGGACGGCGTAAAGGCCGAGCTGAGCGTGCGCGTCGGCTATCCGCTCAAGGGTGGTAGCGACGTGACCATGTCCGTCGGCAATGCGAGCTACAAGCTGTTCGTGCACGGCGATCGCGCCTACATCGCGGATGCGGGCGACGAGCAGAAGTTGCTCGATGCCATGCGGAAAGGCTCGACGATAACGGTCGTCGGCACGTCCGAGCGCGGGACGACGACGACCGACACCTATTCACTCGCCGGGATCTCTCAAGCCCTCCAGGCGGTGGCGACGAACTGCAAGTAGAGCGCTAAGACTTCGGCTTCACAGCCTTCAGCCGCGTGATGGTCGGAAGGATCGTGCGGTCGAGCGTATCGCGCGAGATCGGGCCGATGTGCTTGTAGGCAACGCGGCCCTCGGCATCGATGATGAATGTCTCGGGCATACCGTAGACGCCCCACTCGATGGCCGTGCGGCCTGAAGTGTCCGCGCCGATGGCGGCGAACGGATTGCCATAGCGGCCGAGGAAACGGCGCGCATTGGCGGCCGCATCCTTGTAGTTGACGCCGACCACCGGCACTTTCGTCTTCTGGGCGAGCTCGATGAGCAGGGGATGCTCCTCGATGCAGGGAAGGCACCAGGACGCCCAGAAATTCACGACCGTCACCTGGCCCTGCTGGAGCGTCTGCGAGGTCAGAAGAGGGACGGGGGGCGTGCCATCCTGGACACCTTCGATTGCCATGAGCTCCAGAGGCGGTGCCTGCCTGCCGATGAGCGCCGAGGGGAGCTTCGAGGGATCGCCTTTCGTGAGCGCGAAGGCGAACATCACGGCCATGGCGCAGAACAGGAGGAGTGGCACCAGGATCAACCACGGACGGCGGCGCGGTGCGGCCTGCTCGACAGCTTGATCCGTCATTGGCCGCCGTCCTCCGCGCTCGAGCGCCGGCGTACGCCGCGGGCTTCCAGCGCCGCGAGGGCACGCTGGTGGCGCCGGCCGTCAGCAAGCAGCCACATGATCAATCCCAGCATCACCGCAGCGACTACCGCATAGGACGCGATGATGAAGGCTGCGTGCGGTCCGAGGTCCATGGTGCTCAGCCTTTCACGCTGGGGGGTTGCCAGCGCCCGCACGGTTCACTTGCGCGAGCGTCAATGCCTTCACGCGACGGCGCAGGATCTCATTGCGCATGGCCATGAGATGCATCGCAATGAACGCGAGCATGAATCCTACGGCCATGACGAGCAGCGGGGTCAGGATCGAGCTGTGAATGCTCGGGCCGCCCATGCGCAACACACTCGCCGGCTGATGCAGCGTGTTCCACCAGTCGACCGAGAACTTGATGATGGGCAGCAGAACGACGCCGACGAGCGCGAGGATCGCCGTCAACCGGCTGGCCAGCGTTTCGTCGTCGAGCGATGAGCGGAGTGCCATGAGTCCGAGATAAAGAAAGAAGAGGATCAGAACCGAGGTCAGACGCGCGTCCCACACCCAGTAGGCGCCCCACATGGGGCGCCCCCAGAGCGCGCCCGTGACGAGCGCGAGAAACGTGAAAGCGGCACCGAGCGGCACCGCAGCCTTGGCCGAGACGTCGGCAAGCGGATGGCGAAAGACCAGCAACCCGAAGCTTGAGATCGCGACCAGAAGATAGACGCCCATGGCCAGCCATGCCGAAGGCACGTGGATGAACATGATCTTGACGGTATGGCCCTGCTGGTAGTCAGGCGGGGCGGAGAAGAACGCGAGATAGAGCCCGACAGCGATCAGCACCGCAGCCAGCCCGCTGATCCATGGCAGCAAGCTCCCGCTCAGCGACATGAAGCGCGTCGGATTTGCGAGGCGGTGAGTGAGGTTCTGGGCACTCGTCTGCATGGCGATGACTTAGATACCGTTATCGTGGCGACAGGCGGGCGCGGATTGCGCGCCCGTTCCCTGCGAAGGTTACTTCTCCAGCTTCTCGGCTCAGCCAGCGACGACGGGCTTCAGTGCCTCGATGAGCAGGCGCACCTGCACATCCTCGTCGGTCACTGCGAGCTGCGCGGCGAACCAGTCCTGCACCATGCGGCAGACCCGCTCGGGGGCTGCACGTGCGAGCGAGCGCGCATCCGAGAAGAGCTGGAGGTCCATCGGGCTCCAGCCGCGCTTGGCGAGCTGCATGGCCAGTTGGTCGTAGTCCTCGCGCGTCGGCTGGCGGTGCTGCGCCGGCGTACGGCGCCCCTCCGCAATGGCCGAGAAAATGGCGGCAGCCTGCTTCTGGAGAGCGGGTGTGTGCTCGGGTGAGCGCGACAACTCGACGATCAGCGGGTTGGTCTCGCCCTGCGAGATGAACCCGTAGCAGGCGTCGGTGCTGTGACGCGAGAGGCGCTCGAGGTTGTCGAGGAATGTCGTGGCGACCGACTTCAGATTCTGCGGGCTCGCGGCAAGTGCGTCGGTGACGTGCTTGCGGCGGAGGGCGACGAGCTGCTCGGCCAAGTGCTGGCCGATGGCCTCATCGGTCTTTCCTTCGCCCTTGAGGCGCGCCGTATCGCGGACGCGATCCTGGTACCAGTCGGGGAACTCGGTCTTGAGGAGCTGCCAAAGGGCTGCCCTCTGGAACTGGCGATCGACCTCGGCGGGATCGGTGGCGTAGCCGGTAGCTGCCTGCTTCCTGGCTTCGGGCGTGGCTTTCAGCACGGGTGGTGCAGCCGAGTCGGGCGTCGTCGCGGATGAGACACGACTGATCAGCGGATCGAGTTGGCCGGTCGCATGCAGCGCGTAAACGCCTCCACCGATGAGCGCGAGGAGGACAAGGGCGGCCACGGCGATCTTCGGAAAGCGCCTCGGCGCGGGCTCGTCGGCCCATTCTTCGTCGTCCCGGGCGCGCGGTGGCACGGCGCTGCCCGTCGCCGGAAGAGGGCCACGCAGGGGAGCGGTCGGCTCCGCGCGGGGTCCGTCGCTCTCGCTTCGGGGCTGGCCGGGACCTGGCTGACGTGTCGCTGTCTCGCGTGCCCGGCGGGCGGCTTCCTCGCGCCGAGCCGCTTCGGCGGCGATCACCTCGCGCGTGCCAGAGGCCCGCTCGACCTTATCCTGAAGGCTTCCCGGCCGTTGGGCGGGCTCCGCACTGCGGGCTGCAGCCTGGCGGCGGGCCTCGGCTTCCCAGCTCGCAGGATCCTTGGCAATGCGGTCGCGATCGACCCCTGCCTTGGGAGCAGCAGCGGATTCTGTCGGCGCGCTGGTGCTTTCAGCGGGGCGCGGGGGGGGAGCGGGTGCGGCTGGCGCAGCGGCCGGAGGGGCGGCGGGGGGCGACGATTCGGACTTTTTGGGAAAAGCCTCGGCGGCCGGCTTCCAATCGTCAAATCCTTGACGCCACACGAGATCGGTCGGCAGCAGATAGCCGAGCTCGATGATCTTTTCCATCTCGGGGGCGCTGATGGGACCGTGCTGCTGCCCGTCGCGCGCCAGATACCATTCACTGGATTGATCGGCTTGCGACATGTGTTCCGTTGTTCTCGAAGTGCTGATGAGCGGTCATGCTCGCTGAGCGATGTCTCCGGGGAACGCAGAACGACGACAGCTCGGCGTGCCTCTAATACCACACATGAGGACGCATCGTCGCGCATTGCGGCAAAATTCAGAAATTCGCCGCATGCGCGCGCTTCCGCCGCCCTGCTCCCGGGATGCATTTCGCCACTTGGAGACCACGCTAGGGACCAACCGAGGCATTCAGGTGGCAAAGACCTCAGGTTGCATCCTTGAATTGCGCGTCGACCGGCACCCGATACGCGTTTGCTAGTCGATTTGTCATGTTGGCGAGACCGACGACCGCATAGAGCTCGTTGATCTGGGCCTCGGTCGCACCTTTAGCGCGGGCTGCAGCCGTATGGGAGGCCATGCAGTACTCGCAGTTGTTGGTGATCGAAATCGCGACGTAGATGAGCTCCTTCGTCAGCGGGTCGAGATGCCCTGGACCCATGATCGCCTTCAGGCTCTCCCAGGTATGCTTCAGCATGCGCGGCTCGTGCGCGAGATAGCGCCAGAAATTGTTGATCGACTTGACCTTGCGCGTCGCTTTGATGTCGTCGAAGACGGCGCGCACCTCGGCGCTTGCAGTGCGGGGATCGACGGGCTTCATTGAAGTCTCCTTCCGGGGCGAGTTGGGGCAGGAATGTCTCGCGGAGCATTGACGGGCGTCAACCGGCGCCGCTGACGTCCCGCACGGCCGAGAAGGCGACCGCTCAATCTGGGTGGTCACGTGCATCGACGGCAAATGGGCGGCGCAGCTCCGTTCCAGGTTTGCGCCTTGCGGAGGTGACTTCGCCTCTATGCGGCGCCTGATCGGCATACGCACGATCATGCGGGGGCGACTCTCCGCCAGATCGAAGTAGCGCCAACCTGCTCAATCCACTGGCGCGCCATGGAAATCTGAATATCTCAAATTGACGTATGTCCGTACCAATGTAATCGTGCACGCTTCCGGCCGGAGCATGGAAGTCAACTCCTGCACGTACCGGGAAACAGGTCTGGGGAGGCCTTAGATGCAAGATCGGCCTGCGAGCGCGGGTGAAGTAAGCGCATTGCCGTCGCACGCGGCGCGGCAGCGCTGTCGTGCGGGTGAGCTCACTGGCCATACGGCAGGTCAGGCGCCCGGCTACGTCCAGGGCAATCTCTGCATTCTGCCGAAGGCCTATGCGACCGACTTCGCGGCCTTCTGCCAGCGCAATCCGAAGCCCTGCCCCGTGATCGGCATGAGCGCGGTCGGCGATCCCGCGCTGCCCGATCTCGGCGACATCGACATTCGCACCGACGTGCCGCGTTACCGCGTATTCAAAGACGGCGCGTGTATCGACGAGCCGACGGACATCCGCGGATACTGGACCGACGATCTCGTGTCGTTCGTTCTCGGCTGCTCGTTCTCATTCGAGCAGCCGCTGATCGAGGAGGGCATCCCGCTCCACCACATCGAGCACGACACGGTCGTACCGATGTACCGCACGTCGATCGACTGCGTGCCGGCGGGGCCTTTCAGCGGCAAGATGATCGTGTCCATGCGTATGATGACGCCGGCGGATGCCATTCGCGCCGTCCAGGTCACGTCGCGCTTTCCGGCCGTGCATGGGGCGCCTGTGCACATCGGCATCCCCGAAGCGATCGGCATCGAGGATCTGATGTCGCCCGACTTCGGCGATCCGCCGCCCATCGTGGAGGAAGGGATGCTCCCCGTATTCTGGGCTTGCGGGGTTACGCCTCAATCCGTGGTTCTCAACGCCCGACCGCCGATCTGCATTACGCACAAGCCGGGTTCGATGCTCATTACCGATCGCCTGAACAGCAAACTCGCCGCGCTGTAGACGCGGACCATCAAGCATTCGAGTGTCTCAAAGGGAGGAAGTACTGATGAAGTTCAAATTGCCTGCTGCCTGCGTTGCCGCGACTATCGCGGCCATGGCGTCTATTCCTGTTTTGGCGCAGGATCTGCAGCCGCGGACGTTCAACGCCGTCGGAACGTGGAACTTTCTGACCAACTGGCAGAAGATGGAGCAGCCCTTCTGGGTCGAAGACCTGCCGAAGGCGACGGGCGGTAAGCTCAAGGGCAACATCAAGTCGATCACCGAGGTCAACCTGAAGGGCACGGAAGTCGTTCGCCTGCTGAAGCAGGGTGTGTTTGACTTCGCCGCCGCGCTGCCGATCTATGTCGAGGATGGCGGTGCAATCATCGAGGCTTCGGACATCGCGGGCGTGGCGCGCGACTTCAAGATGAGCCGCGAGATCGTGAACGCCTGGCGGCCGGAAATGCAGAAGGCCATGGACCGGAACGGCGCCACGATCCTCGGCACGTTCACGTTCCCCGAGCAGGTCATTTTTTGTCGAGGCGAGATCAACAGCCTCGATGACCTGAAGGGCAAGAAGGTGCGCGTGCAAGGTACGTCGCAGGCTGATTTCGTTGCGGCGCTCGGCGGTGTGGGTGTGACGATCGCCTTCGGCGAAGTCGTGCCGGCTTTGGAAAAGGGCGTCACCGACTGCGGCGTGACCGGCACGATGCCGGGCTACAAGGCCAAGTGGTACGAGGTCGTGAACACGCTGGTCCGCCTACCGGTGAACTACACGGTTGGCGTCTGGGTCGTGAACACGAACATGTGGAACAAGCTTCCCGAGGCAACCAGGACAGTCATTCAGGCAGAGATGAAGAAGCTTGAAGACAAGGCCTGGAAGGTCATCGAGGAAGAAACCGAGGAAGGCATCGCTTGCAACACCGGCAACGGACCGTGCTCGGTGGGCCCGCCAGGAAAGCTGAAACTGTTCGTGCCGACGGGCGATGCCGTGAAAGAGCGCAAGAAGCAGATCGACGAGCAGGTGCTCGCTGCGTGGGCGAAGCGTTGCGGCGCCGAGTGTGCCGCGAAGTGGAACGAGCTTGTCGGCAGCAAGTACGGCTTGACCGCCAAGGCCAACTAACACTTTGAATTAAGGGGGAAGGCCCGGGATGCTCTCCCGGGCCTTTTGCTTGCTATGATCGATATGCTTCAGACTCTGCTGTCGGCTATGGCGGCATGGCACTTTGCAGCGGTGGCGGCTCTGCTGCTTCTCATCGTCCTGTTCCGCGAGGTGCTCTGGCGCGTCGTAAGCGTTGTGTCGCTCGTCGGCGTCTGGATCGGTGCGGGCCTCCTCTTTGCCGCGGCCATTATCGTTACGGCCGAGGTTCTCCTGCGGAAGGGTATAGGCGCTCTCGTCGGTACGACCTTCGTATTCTCCGGCTCGGACGAGATTTCGGGCTACCTTTTCGCCGTGGGCACGAGTTTGTCCATGGCATATGTACTCGTTACGAAGGGACACGTTCGGATCGATGTGATCTACGCACAGTTCGGGCCGAGGATGCGGGCGATCATGGACGTGATCGCGCTTCTGGTCATGGCGATCTTCGTCTCGGCAATTCTCGAGCGCGCCATTGATGTCGCAAGCACGAGCTATGTAGAGCAGATCCGGTCGAACACGAACCTCCGCATCCCGCTGGCATGGTCGCAGATACCGTGGGCATTTGGTTTTGCTCTTTTCTTCCTATGCATTCTTCTCGCACTCACCAGGGCGCTGTTCGCGATCGCGCGGGGCGACTTCAGCGCTGTAAGCGCCATAGCGGGTGTTGCGACGACTGAGGAGGAGATCGAGGCGGAGATCAAAGGGCTGGAAATGGGCGGTCGCGGGCCGCGCTCGGGGGACTAGCATCATGCTCGCAACCACACTTCTGCTTCTTTTGGGGCTGCTTGCCATTAGCGTGCCGGTTGCCGCCGTCATGGGCGTGCTCGGGCTTGCTCTCAACGACATGTTCGCCTTCATGCCGCTTCAGCGAGCCATGGGCGAAATCATCTGGAACGCATCGAGCGAATACATCCTGATCGCGATTCCGCTGTTCGTGATGCTTGGCGAAATTCTGCTTCGTGCCGGCATTGCCGAGCGTGTTTACAATGCTGCCGCCCAATGGCTGTCCTGGCTGCCGGGAGGCCTGATGCACGCGAACATCGGGACCTCGGCCATGTTCGCCGCAACCTCCGGTTCGAGCGTCGCGACGGCGGCTACGATCAGTACGGTGGCCATCCCTCAGATAAAGCAGCGCCGTTATGACGAGCGCTTGTTCCTGGGCAGTATCGCGGCTGGGGGAACGCTCGGTATCCTCATTCCACCTTCGATCAATTTCATTCTGTATGGCCTGCTGACCAACACGTCCGTGCCTCGGCTTTATCTCGCTGGTTTCATTCCAGGCGCGCTTCTGGCTGGCCTCTTCATGCTCATCATTCTCGTCTATTGCCTCGTCGACCGACGCAAAGGGGGTGCACCTCTCGAGACGACTTGGGGTAAGCGAATTCGCTCGCTGCCGGATCTTCTCCCGCCGCTGTTCATATTCTTGGCGGTCGTAGGTTCGATCTATGCAGGATGGGCGACCCCCACCGAGGCCGCATCCCTGGGCGTGGTCGCGGCGCTGATCCTGGCCGCCTGGGAGCGTAAGCTTTCCCTATCGATGCTGCGTGCGGTTGCCGAGGGCACGATGCGAACCACAGCGATGATCATGCTGATCATCCTTGCGGCACAGTTCCTGAACTTCGTGCTCGCGGCCATCGGCCTGACGGACGGTCTCGGCCAATGGATTCAAAGTCTAGGACTCGGCAAGTACGGCACGATGGTTTTGATCGTCGCGTTCTATCTGATCCTCGGCTGTTTCATGGAGACGATCTCCATGATGATTCTTACGACGCCGTTCATTGCGCCGATCGTGTTCTCCCTGGGTTGGGATCCGATCTGGTGGGGTATCGTTCTCACCGTCATGATCGAGGTCGCTCTTATCACGCCACCCGTGGGCCTCAATCTCTATGTGGTCCAAGGTATGCGGGATCGCGGACCTGTGTCGGACGTTATCTGGGGCGCTCTGCCATTCGTTTTCGCGATGCTCGCTCTCGTGGGGCTACTTATGGCGTTTCCAGCGTTGGCATTGTGGCTACCCAAACTTGTCATGGGATAGACATCGGACCAGGATGCTGCGAAGTACGCAGCGTCCAGGTGGTCGCCAGTGGAAGAAACGACGATGTGGCAGTTCTGGATTGATCGCGGCGGCACGTTCACGGATATCGTCGCGCGCCGGCCGGACGGCGAGATCTTCTGCCACAAGGTGCTCTCGGAAAATCCCGAGCGCTATCGCGATGCCGCCGTGCAAGGCATTCGCGATCTGCTCGGGTTGAAGACTGGCGAGCCCATTCCTCCAGGGCTCATCGACACTGTGCGCATGGGCACGACGGTCGCGACCAACGCGCTGCTTGAGCGCAAGGGCGATCCGACGCTGCTGCTGATCACGAAGGGCTTCGCCGATCTTCTGCGCATCGGTTACCAGAACCGCCCGCGCCTCTTCGATCTGCATATCCGCTTGCCGGAAGTGCTCTACACCCGCGTTGGCGAAGTCGACGAGCGCGTGGGCGCGCGTGGCGAGGTTGTCCGCGAGCTGGATGAGACGACGGCGCGCGTTGCACTGGAAGAAGCCTACGCCGCCGGTATTCGCGCGGTCGCCATCGCGTTCATGCATTCCTATCGCTATCCCGCGCACGAGCAGCGCGTCGTCGAGATCGCGCGTGAAGTGGGCTTTAGCCAGATCTCGCCGAGCCATCTTGCGAGCCCGCTCATCAAGCTCGTCTCGCGCGGCGATACGGCTGTGGCGGACGCCTATCTCTCGCCGGTGCTAAGGCGCTACGT
>JAEYPL010000239.1 GCA_023410905.1 Pseudomonadota bacterium | reverse complement strand
TGTCGAACGTACATTTGACGTCGTTCGCGGTGAACGGTTTGCCGTCGTGCCACTTGACGCCCTGCTCGAGTTGGAAGGTCAGCTTGGTCTTGCTGTCGTCCCAGGCCCAGCTCTTGCCGAGGTCGGGCACGATCGTGTCGAGGTTCGCCTCGAGCTTGGTCTGGTCGAACAGCACGAGATTGTTGAACACGGGCATGAACGGGAAGACCGTCGAGATCGTCGCCTCTTCATGGATGGAGGCACTCGGGGGCTGATCCCAGACGTAGGATTTGAGGATGCCGCCTTGCTTCTGAGCGTGGGCAGCGGGCGCGAAAAGGAGCGCGGCGACGGCGAGCGCGCACGCCCCCCGAGCTCTGTAAAGTGTCATCGTGGCGTTCTCCCAGATTCCGATCTGACGTCGGCCGTCATGGCCCCGATGTGGGAAAGCCATGCGGTAGCTGAAACATATCACGCTGTGTGCGCGAGCCAACACCTAGAGCGCCGCGTTGACGGACACCCGGGCTGCAGTATTCTCTGGGCGAGCCGGATGTGCCGGCCAAGGCATTCAGTCCCGGGACAGATTTCCGCATGAGCCATGCCGTTGATCCGATCACGGTCTCCGTGATCCAGCACCGACTACGCGCAATCGTCGAGGAGATGGGGGAGGCGATGCTGCGCACGTCCTACTCGCAGATCCTGAACTCCAGTCGCGATTTCTCGACGGCACTGTGTGATCCGCAGGGGCGGCTCGTCGCGCAGGCCGAGCATGTGCCGATCCATGTGGGTGCGCTGCCGTTCGCGGCGAGGTCGGTCTACGAGTTCTTCAAGGGCACAATCCGGCCCGGCGATGTCTATCTGCTGAACGATCCTTATCGCGGCGGCAATCATTTGCCGGACCTAACCGCGTTCGTGCCGGTGTTCGATGGCGACAAGCTCGTCTACTGGGCGATCAATCGCTCGCATCAGAGCGATATCGGTGGTGCGACGCATGGCGCCTACAATGCGAGCGCCAAGGAGATCTTCCAGGAAGGCATCCGCGTTCCGCCGCTCAAGCTCTATGACCAGGGTGTGCGGCGCGAGGACGTGTACGAGATGATCGTGCTGAATGTGCGCCATCCGCGCGATTTCCGCGGTGATCTTGCGGCGATGATCGGCTCGGCGCGGCTCGGCGAGCGGCGCATGAGCGAACTCATTCGCGAGTTCGGCTCCGAGCAGTCGGCGGCGGCGGTCGAGGCTGTGCTGGACGGTGCCGAGCGGCAGGTGCGCGCGATCATCTCCGAGTGGAAGGATGGTGTGTACGAGGGCGAGGCCTTCCTCGATGATGACGGGCATCAGTTCAAAGATGTGTACATCCGCGCCAAGGTGACGAAGCGCGGCAGCGATCTCGATGTCGATCTCACGGAGAGCCACCCGCAGGTCACGGGGTTCATCAACTCGTCGTATGCGAATACGCATTCGGCGGTGGTGGTGGCGCTGGCGTATCTCATCGATCCCGATACGCCGAAGAACGACGGCGCATTCCGGCCGCTCAATGTGAAGCTCAAGGAGGGCACGGTCGTGTGGCCGCGCGAGGGTGCGCCCGTGACGCTCTGCACGAACCACTGCGGTCAGGAGATCATGGAGGCGATCATCCGCGCGCTGGCGCCGGCATGTCCCGAGCGGGCGATGGCGGGTTGGGGACGGCGCTTCCGCGTGGCTATTCAGGGCGTCGATCCGCGCACGTCGAAGCCGTTCATCTGGCATTTGTTCCAGGCGCGGCCGGGTGGTGGTGCGTCCTCGGCGGGCGATGGTTGGGCGGCGGCCGGCGAATGGCAGGCCGCGGGCGGCATCAAGTTCGGCAGTATCGAAGTGCACGAGGTGCGCTTTCCCTTCTTCTTCCGTCGCCATGAATTCCGGCCCGACAGTGGTGGTGATGGGCGCTATCGCGGTGGCCCCGGTGCGGAATTGGAGATGGTCATCGAGACGGCCGAGCCGGCGGTCGGCAATACGGCGGGCGATGGCGTGAAGTACGGTGCGTGCGGGCTCGTCGGTGGTGCGGACGGCGCGCCGCACAACTACTGGCTCGAGTCGAAGGGCAGTCCCGACCGGCCGCTCAAGACGAAGGAGACCGGCGTGGTGTTCAAGCCCGGTGATGTGCTGCAGGTGCGCTCGGGCGGCGGCGGCGGATGGGGCGCGCCGGAAGAGCGGACGGACAGCGCGCGCGAACGCGATGTGACACTCGGCTTCGTGACGCGCTAGGGAACATCGCATCATGTATCGCATTGGAATTGACGTCGGCGGCACGTTCACGGATCTCGTGGCCGTCGATGCGGAAGGTCAGGTCACGATCGCCAAGGCACCGTCGACGCCAGGAGATCAGTCGGTCGGCGTGATGAACGGCCTCGAGCGGCTCGCGGAAGCAATCGGCATCAGCCGCGCGGATATGCTGGCGCAAACTGAGATCATCGTGCACGGCACGACCGTCGCGACGAATGCGCTGATCGAACACAAGGGCGCGAAGGTTGGGCTGCTGACGACGGAAGGACATCGCGACATCGTGGAGATGCGCGAGGGCCTGAAGGACGATCGCTACAACCTGCGTCAGGCGCCGCCCGATCAGTTGGTGCCACGCGAGCGGCGGCTTGGTGTCCGTGAACGCATTCGCCCGGATGGGCGGACAGAAGTGCCCCTCGATAGCAAGTCGCTCGAAGCGGCGATTGCGGCGCTGAAGCGCGATGGCGTCGAGGCGGTTGCTGTCTGCTATCTGCACGCGTGGCGCGATGGTGCGCACGAGCAGGCAACGGTGGACGCCGTGAAGGCGGCGCTCGGCGATACGTATGTGTGTCGCTCGTCGGAAGTGCTGCCGCAGATCAAGGAGTATGATCGCGTCTGTACGACGATCGTGAATGCGTATGTCGGCCCGGTGCTGCAGCGCTATCTGACGCGGCTGGCGACGCGGCTCGGTGAGGCGGGGCTCGCGGGGCCGGTGCTCATCATTCAGTCGCACGGTGGTGTGGCGACGATCCCCGATGCCGTGCGGCTTGCGGCGGGTGCGGTGTTGTCGGGACCGGCGGGTGGTGTGGCGGGGAGCCGCTACGCTGCGCGGCTCATGGAGCACGGCGATCTCATTCCCTTCGATATGGGCGGGACATCGACGGATATCTCGCTTGTCATCGGTGGCGAGGCGGCCATCGCATCCGATCGCCGTCTCGGCGGCCAGCGCGTGGCGCTGCAGAGCCTCGACATCGCGAGCATCGGTGCGGGTGGCGGTTCCATTGCCGAAGTCGATGCGGGCGGCATCCTGCATGTCGGGCCCGAGAGCGCGGGCGCGATGCCGGGGCCGGCCTGCTATGGGCGCGGCGGCACGCGCGCGACGGTGACGGACAGCAATTGCGTTCTCGGCTTCCTCGATCCCGACAACTTCCTCGGCGGGCGCGAGCATCTTGATGCACCTGCTGCGGAGGCAGCGGTCGATCATGTGGCGGCGAAGCTCGGCGTCGATCGCATGGTCGCGGCCGAGGGCATTCATCGCATCATCAATACGCGCATGGCGGAAGGCATTCGCCTTGTTTCGGTGCGGCGTGGTGTCGATCCGCGGCGCTTCGCGATCCTCTCGTTCGGCGGCGCGGCGGGGTTGCACGTCACGGATGTGGCGCGGCAGCTCGATGTGACGCGCGTGATCGTGCCGCGACTTGCGGCTGTTCTGTCGGCGTGGGGGATGCTCGCGTCGGATCTGCGCTATGAGCTCGCGCGGACGCACATCGGTGATGCGACGCACCTCGATGCGGATCAGTTGCGGGCGGCATTCGGTGAGTTGGAGGCCGAGGGGCGCGCGCGGATCAAGGCGGCGGCGCATACGGGTGATGTGCGTGTGCAGCGCTCGGCGGACATGCGTTATGGCGAGCAGATTTTTGAGGTGAATGTGCCGCTCGATGGCATCGCGCTCGATGATCCGAACCTCGTGGCGAAGATGTCCGATGCATTTCATGCGCGGCACGAAGAACTTTACACTTACAGCCTGCGGGACCAGGAAGCCGTGCTGATCAACGCACGCGCGGCTGTCATCGGCGCACTGCCGAAGCTGCCGCAGGAGCCGGCACTTCCGAGGCGGGCACCAGCCGAGCCGCATCACAAGCGGCGCATCTACCTCAGTGGCTGGCATGAGGCGCCGGTCTATGCTTTCGATGCGCTGGCGCCGGGGCAGGTTGTCGAAGGCCCGGCGATCGTCGAGTCGGCGACGACGACCGTGCTGTTGCGCAACGGCGATCGCGCGACGACGACGGCATTCGGCTGGCTGGATATTCAAATCGGCGCAACGTGAGGGAGAAAGCGGCATGCCCAAGACCGCGCGTGGCATCAACTACGTCACCCATGATCTGAGGCCGCCGTGGTGCACCTCGGGACTGCCGGTGGTGTTCAATCATGGCATTGGCACCAATCTCGGCATCTGGTCCGAGTGGGTGCCGGTGGTCGCGGCGCGGCATCCGATGGTGCGTTTCGATCTGCGCGGGTTTGGCGGATCGCCGGTGCCGCCCGTCGAGCACAAGTGGACGTTCAGCGAGTTGGTCGATGATCTGCTGGAGGTTGCCGCAACGACGGGCGCCGGCAAGGTGCATGTCGTCGGTGAATCCATCGGCGGTACGATTGCGCTCGTCGCCGCGCTCAAGGCGCCAGAGCGATTTGCGTCAGTGGCGGTCTCGAATGCGTCGCATCGCGGCCCCGGCATCACGAACATCGAAGGCTGGCGCAAGACCTATGAGAGCCAGGGCAATGCGGCCTGGAATGCGGGGATGATGACGAACCGCTTCTATCCGGGCGCGGCTGATCCGGCGGCGTTGGCGTGGTTCTCAGAGGTGCAGCAGCATTCGGATCGTCATGCGGTGCTGGCACTGGCGGCGCTGCTCGCGGGCGCCGATCTCAGTGAGGCGCTGCGCGGACTGAAAGTGCCGTTGTCGATCACGCTGCCGGACTCGAGTCCGTTCATTGCGCCATCGCATGGCGCGGAGATGCACGCGCTCGTTCCGAACTCGCGCTTGAGGATCGTGCCGCATTCCAAGCACGGCCTGCCCTTCAGCCACGCTCGCGGCGAGGCGGAGGAGCTGGTTAAATTTCTGAGTGAGGTCGAGGGAGACTGAGGAGCGAAAGCCACGACGAGTTTCCTCGAAGGGCTAATGGAAGGTTTGGCTTCACTCGAGCCGAATTCAGGTATGCGCCTCATGGCTGACCGTGGTGACGCCCGCCCTCGTGTGGCCCGCTCGAAACCGCAACGCGGCGGTTTCGTCGGGGGAATAGTGTTGGGCGTAATCGCTATCGCATTACTGCTCTTCATCTTCGGACCTGTTCTCGGCCTCAGGGAGACGGGTCCTCAGGTCCGAAGCCGGAAAATCCACGAGGAGCACGAACGCCGCATTCAAGATGCCGTCGAGTACTCCGAGCGGGAGAGGGGCCGCACTGAGGAAGACCTGAAGCGCTATCGCAAGGAAATTTTCGGAGATCGATGAGCCCATCGCCCAGGCGGAAATGGCCAAGCAGCCCGATGTTGAGTGCTGCGCGAAGTGATCGGGTGCGAAATGAATGCGAGCTAGCGGTTAGCCTTGTGTGCGCGGAGGGCGTCGCCAAAGGCTTCGAAGAGGGTCTTGTTGACGCTATTGGAGTGCGCCTCGTACTCGGCGTGCCACTGGACACCGAGCGCGAAACCCGGCGCATCCGCGATGCGGATCGCTTCGATCGTGCCGTCCTCGGCGATACCTTCGATGACGACGCGCTCGCCGGGGTCGAGGATGCCCTGGCCATGCAGCGAGTTCACGCGGATGGTCTCGCGCCCGAGAAGCGTTGCGAAGGTGCCGCCCGGCATGAGCGTGACATCGTGGCGCTCGGCGAAGACGACTGCCTGATCCGGGTGGATCTCGCCATTCTCGAGCCGCGGCATGCGATGATTGAGGCGGCCGGGGATCTCGCGGATCTCGGGATGCAGCGAGCCGCCGAAGGCGACGTTCATTTCCTGGAAGCCGCGGCAGATGCCGAAGATGGGTTTGCCGCTCGCGACGCACGCTTCGAGCAGGGCCAGTGCAATAGTATCGCGGCGCTCGTCATAAGGCTCATAGCCGACGTGCGGGTCCATGCGATAGCGCGTCGGGTGCACGTTGGCGCGCGCGCCGGTCAGCAGAATGCCGTCGACGATTTCGAGAAGTGCGCCGAGATCGGTGATCTCCGGCGCGCCCGCGAACATGATGGGCAAGGCGCCGGCAACCTCGGCCACGGCGCGAAGATTGCGCTCGCCGACGAGTTGGGCCGCAAAGCGGTTCTCGACGAAATGCGCATTGCCGATCACGCCAACCACGGGTTTCATCGGAGAGTCCCCGCCATCGGTCTCAGCGCCCCGTTCGCAGATCGCGGAATGCCTCATCGAGGCGGCCGATGGCTTCCTCGAGGATCGATCGCGGCGTCGCGAAGTTGAAGCGCAGGCGCGTCGTGCCGCCGGGGCCGAACTGTTCGCCAGGGCTCGCGAAGATCCGCGCCTTTTTTACGCGGCCGCTGACGTCCTCGGGTGAGAGGCCGGTGCCGGCGAAGTCGATCCAGGAGAGATAGGTCGCATCGAGCTTCATGGCGCGGGCGCCGGGAATGGCAGCTTCGACACCGGCGTGCAGTACATCGCGGTTGCGCGCCAGATAGGGGAGGAGCGCATCGAGCCAGGCTTCGCCCGTGCGCCAGGCGGCCTCAGTGGCGATCATGCCGAAGGAGTTATAGGAGCCGACACCCGAGGCCATGATGCGCGCATCGAGGCGCTTCTTGAAATCGGCGTTGGAGGTGAAGCAGGCACCGACGTGCGCGCCGGCGAGGTTGAAGGTCTTGGTCGCGGCGACGCATGTAATGAGGCGATCGGCGATTTCCGGTGCGGCCGTCAGCGTCGGCGTATGGCGCGCGCCGGGAAAGACGAGATCGCAGTGGATCTCGTCCGAGACGAGAATGAGATTGTGCTTGGCGCAGAAGATGGCGAGCGCCTGCAACTCGGCCGGCGACCACACCGTGCCGCCGGGATTGTGCGGGCTGCACAGGAAGACGATCTTCGTGCGCGGTGTGAGCTTGGCGGCGAGGGCGTCGAGGTCCATGGCATAGCGGCCGTTGGCCTCGACCAGATCGGCATCGAAGATGCGCCGCTGATTGGCGACGATGATGCGCCGGAAGGCATGATAGACGGGCGGGAAGACGACGACCTCGTCGCCGGGCTCGGTCAGCGCCTGGAGAATAAGGCCGAGGCCCGAGACGATGCCCGGC
The DNA here is from genome assembly GCA_023410905.1 of Pseudomonadota bacterium. GTDB lineage: Bacteria > Pseudomonadota > Alphaproteobacteria > Rhizobiales > Hyphomicrobiaceae. The sequence goes on along the minus strand of JAEYPL010000239.1, from coordinate 13,324 downwards.
GTCGGGCTGACCCAGGCCGGGTCGACCTTGAGGCCATGGCGGCGGGCCATCCAATCGGCGAGCGCCTCGGCCCAACTGCCGGTGTCGGCGTAATAGCCGTGCGTTCCGCGTTCGACCTCGGCGGTCAATGCGGCGGTCACGCCCGGCGGCGCGACGAAGTCCATGTCGGCGACCCACATGGGGATGGCGTCGAGCGCCGTAATGCCGGAGAGCTTCGCGATGTTGTCCCATTTGGACGAGTGAGTGCCGCGGCGCTGAATGACGCGGTCGAAATCGAACATGGTTGCGCGGGCTCCCGGGGGACGACGAAACAGCTACTGATGCGTGCCGCCCTGCTTATGGTCAAGTCGTGCAATCGCGCCGCCGCCATGCAGGCGTCGCATTAACGCCCGATCTGTGTGCGCGAAACCGATCAAATGTTCCGATCGCGCCATAAATCGGTGCTCGGATCACATCATTGCCACATTGAAACATTGAAATAGTTGTGTCCAGGCAACGCCAAATCAAAAGAGCGCACCTGGGTCGTCGGAGGGAATTATCGAGGGGATGCGGTGTGCGTGCACTTTTCGTAGGCGCAGCGGCTTTTGTCATCAGCGGGTTGCTCGGTTTGGCTCCCGCGAGCGCTCAGCAGCAGTATAGCCCAATCGTTATTGCTCAGGCACAAGGTAAGGGCGTCCCCAAGCGGGCGCTGCCCGTGCCGCCGAAGCCCGTCACATACGACGAGAACGAGCGGGCCGCGGTCATCAACAACTGGACCATAGGCCTCGCGGGCGGCCTCCTGGAGGGGACGTTCGTCAATTACGCGGCCGATCTCGCCCGCGCGCTCGATGATGGCGACAACCTGCGTGTCGTCCCGATGATCACCTTCGGCGCCGTCGGCAATGTCAGCGATCTCATCTATCTCAAGGGCGTCGACTTCGCGATCACTTACGCGGATGTGCTCGACCATTACAAGAACGTGCTGAAGATTCCGAACATCGAGAGGCGTGTGAACTACGTCATGCCGATGTTCCAGGGTGAATTGCACATCTACGCTCGTCCGGAGATCAACTCGATCGAGGATCTGAGGGGCAAGAAGGTCAATTTCAATACGGTCGGCAGCGCGGCCAACTACACCGGTGGGATCGTGTTCGATCGCCTCGGCCTCGAGGTCGAGCGCTTGTACCTGAACAACGCCATCGCGCTCGAAGGCATGAAGAAGGGTGAGATTGCCGCCATCATCCACGTGGTCGGCAAGCCGAACTCGCTGTTCACGAACATCAAGCCGGAGCCCGGTTTCAAGTTCCTGCCGATGGAGTTCAGCGAGAAGTTCGAGGACTATTATGTGCCGGCCGAGCTCACGAATGCGGACTATCCGAACCTCATTCCCAAAGGACAGTCGGTGTCGACCATCTCGGTGATGGCGCTGCTCGCGGTCTTCAACTGGAACCCGAACATCAATGGCGATCGCTATCGCCGGTGTGTCCGCTTCATCGAGTATCTCTTCGAGCGGTTCGACAGGCTGCGCCAGCCGCCCTACCAGCCGAAGTGGAAGGAAATGAATATTGCCGGGACCATTCCCGGCTGGACGCGGTTTCCGGCGGCTCAGGAGTTGCTCGACAAGGCGCACGCGACGACGACGTCCAGCATCGACACGTCGATGGCGCGAACGCAGGCGGCGAAGGCTGCGCCCCTCGATCCCGCAGAGCAGGATCGGTTGTTCCGCCAGTTTCTCGAGTGGAGCAAGCAGAGGCGTTAGCGCGAGGAACGAGCCGTTCGCTCGGGATGCGGGCATCGCAGTTTAGCGAATTTTGGAATCGTGACACGAGTTGCCAGCGGGACGTCAGAAGCCCGGACGACGATCTGGACCATCGAGGGAGGGGAGGCGAGCGTTGCGTACGCAGCAACAACGCCGGACAAGGCATTGGCCGAAGCCGCCCGCGGTACGCTCAACGCGTGCCCGCCGGACATCACCGCGTCGATTGGCATTCGCGGCGCTCGCCGCCACGGCGCTCCTGATGAGCGAGCCGCTGCAATGTGGACTGCCTGCGCCGGCGCAGGCCCAGCAGCAGGAGTTCTTTCTCAATGTAGCGCCGGTCATGCTGGCCGAGCCGGCATCGAAAAGCCCGTTGCCGATCCAGGTGGGGCCGCAGGATGCGCTGATCCGCAATAGCTTCGTGCGCATTCGCGGCTTGCCGAACGCGGCGACGCTGAGCGAGGGACATGCGATCAGCCCGGGTGCATGGGCTATTCCGCTGGCTGGACTTGCGAGCCTCGGCATTGTTCTGCCGGTCGGCCTTCAGCAAGGGCGATGGGACGTCGTCATTTCGCTGGTGACGATCGAGGGCAAAGTGCTGACCGAAGCCAAGACGGCGCTGGTCGTGGGCCCGGTGCAGCTTATTGCGCCTTCGACGCAGCAGCAGGCGCAGCCCAAGCAGGCACCGAGCGTGGTCGCGGCACTGGCGCGGCCGCTCGAGCCCTTGCCACAGCCGGAGCCGCAGTCAAGCCCGGAGCGTGATCGCGCGCTTGGTCTGCACGCCAAGGGCAAGGAGCTGCTGAGCCAAGGCAATATTCAACCGGCACGGGCGTTGTTCCGCCGGGCCGCGGAAGCGGGCCTCGCCGAGAGTGCGCTTGCACTCGCGGGGACGTATGACCCGCACGAGCTGTCGCGGCTCAAGGTCGTTGGCTTGCAGCCTGATGTTGCGCAGGCCCGCCAGTGGTACGCGAAGGCAAGTGAACTCGGTGCGCCGGAAGCGGCGGCCCGCCTTGCGCGGTTGGGTGGCCGCTGAGCCTCAACCGCGTCCGGATTGCCAACGCGCGAAACCGCCGGCGCGCAGCTCACAGGCAGGGCAGGTGCCACAGCCATAGCCCCAGGCATGGCGCGTCGCGCGATCGCCGAGATAGCAGGAGTGCGTGTGCTCGACGATGATGTCGAGGAGTGCCGCGCCGCCGAGCGTTTCAGCGAGTGCCCAGGTGCCGGCCTTGTCGATGTACATGAGCGGCGTATCGATCGCCACCGGTCGATCGAGACCGAGCGTCAATGCGCGCGCGAGTGTCTGCAGCGTATCATTGCGGCAGTCGGGATAGCCTGAATAGTCGGTCTCGCACATGCCGCCGACGAGCGTCGCCATGCCACGTCGGTAGGCGAGAGCCGCAGCGTAGGTGAAGAAGAGCAGATTGCGACCTGGCACGAACGTGCTCGGAAGGCCTGATGCCGTCATCTCGATTTCGGTTTCGCGCGTGAGGCTCGTCTCGCTGATCTGCGCGAGTGTCGGCAGCGAAAGAACGTGATCCTCGCCGAGGCGCGGGGCCCAATCGGGAAATCGTTCGCGCAGGGCTGCTATGACGACAGCTCGCTGCTCGAGTTCGACACGATGACGCTGGCCATAGTCGAAGCCGATGGTCTCGACGCGATCGTAGCGGCTGAGCGCAGAGGCGAGGCAGACGGTCGAATCCTGCCCGCCGGAAAAAAGTACGAGCGCCGTGCGCTCAGAAGGGGTCGTCATCGAGCCTCCGCAGGGAACACGGCAGAGGACTACGCCCGCATGTGCTGCGGATCAACTCCTGTGTTCGAAGGCTCTGAACGCAAGCAAGCCCCGGCGGAGGCCAGGGCTTGCGAGCATCGGATTGGCGCCATCCGAGATGTTAGTTCGGCGCCGGCGACGGGTTCGTCGGTGCCGGAGTCGGAGCAGGCATCGGGGTCGGCGTCGTGCGCTCGATTGCCGGCTCAGTGGTTGGCGTCGTCGGCGTGTTCCCGATGCCGATGAACAGCATGCCTAGGATCGCCAAAAGCGCGGCAATACCAAGGATCACACCCCAACCACTCGCATCGGTCGACGGTGCACGGTCGATGTAGTCCTGGTACTCGTGCGGCGAAGTACGCCGGTCATGATCAACGGCCATATCTCATCTCCTTATGCAACATTTGTTATGGGGTAAAAACGCTCGGCCTCAGGCTGGGTTCCGACCTTGATCGGACGGGTAATTGCGCGGGGATGCTGGCCGTGGTGTGCGAGCTTGAGTAGGCTTGCACAAACGAAGTCTACTGACAGACCGGAACGAGCCAGGGAGCAGCAACCATGTCGACACCAGAACTCGAGCGGCTCAAGAGCTTGCGCATGCCCTTCGCGGATCTTCTCGGTATCGAGCTCGTTGCGGCGACGCGCGACTGTGTCAGAGCGCATCTCGTCGTGAGGCCGGAAATATGCACGCGGCCGGCGACCATTCATGGTGGGGCGATCATGGCCTTCGCCGACACGCTCGGTGCGGCGGGCACGGTGCTCAATCTGCCGGAGGGGCATTCGACGACGACGATCGAGTCGAAGACGAATTTCATATCGGGCGCGCCGGTCGGCACGACGATTATCGGCGAGGCAACGCCGATCCATCGTGGACGGCGCACGCAGGTCTGGCAGACGCGGATCACGCGCGAGAACGATGGCGGTGTCGTCGCCATCATCACGCAGACGCAGATGGTGTTGGAGCCACGGCCGGCAAAAGGGTGACAGCGCCGATGCTCCGGCCCTACAACGTGAGCATCATAGGAAGCAGCCGGCGGCCAGACGAAGCAGAGCCAGACAAAGCAGAGGAGGCGGTCCCATGTTCGATTTGAAGGGTAAGGTGGCGCTCATCACGGGCGGCAACGGCGGCATCGGTCTCGGCATGGCCGAAGGGCTCGCTGCTGCGGGGGCCGACATCGTTATTGCCGCGCGCAAGGCGGAGAAGTCGAAGGCCGCGGCGGCGGCGCTGGCGAAGCGCGGCGTGCGTACGGCAGTGGTCGAAGTGAACGTGGCCGACGAGGCCTCATGTCGGAAGATGGTCGCGGATGCCGCAAAGCAGATGGGCCGCATCGACATTCTCGTGAACAACGCGGGCATCAACATCCGGAAGGCGCCCGAGACATACACGGTCGGAGAATGGCGCGAGATCCTGTCGATCAATCTCGATGGCGCCTTCTATTGCTCGCAGGCCGTCTATCCGGAAATGAAGAAGGCGGGCGGCGGCAAGATCATCAACATCGGTTCGATGATGTCGCTGTTCGGCGCGCCGCTGACGACCGCGTACGCGGCCTCCAAGGGCGGTATCGTGCAGATGACGCGCGCGCTGGCGACGGCGTGGGCCAAGGACAACATCCAGGTCAATTCCATTCTGCCGGGCTGGATCGATACCGAGCTGACGCAGCGGGCGCGGGTCGATATCGAGGGGCTGAACGAGAACGTGCTCTCGCGCACGCCGGCGGGGCGCTGGGGCAAGCCTGAGGACTTCTCGGGTATCGCGGTCTTCCTGGCGGCGCCGGCCTCGGATTTCGTGACGGGCACGGCGATCCCGGTCTGCGGCGGCTTCTCGATCCGCGGGTAGGTGCAGTCGGATCGATCGACCGGCGTGTCGGAGCGACGCGCCGGTTAAGACCTCCTAAATCTTTTGCGCGCAGGATGATCGGACAGCAACCTTTGGTTGCCGTGTGCAGTCTCTCGTTCGGATCATCGCCAGCATGTTGATCAACCGCATTCGTCCGCTGCTGCGGAGCGTCTTTGCCTCATTGGCCATCTCTGTGGCCGGAGGCGCGCTTTATCTCATCACGGCGGGCAAAGTGCCCGATGAGGCGCGTGCGGCACCGGCCGAGGGTGGCGTGCTCGTGTCGGTGGGTCTGCTCGACTTGAGCCGCCTGGCGCCCGCCCAGTTCGGGGACTGGGAGCCCGCGGCATCTCAGCGATCGCGCGACTAACCGCCCCTTGCGGGTGGCTCGTCGGGTGTCGGCTCGTGGCCGTCGATGCTCTCGTCGAAATCTTGGGCGGTGGTTCGGTCGGGCGCTGCTCGGGGCGGGCCTTGTTTCTTTCCCGCGCGTTCTTCGACGGCGCGATTGATGAGCGTGCGCACGCCATCGAGATCGCGCAGGTGAATGTCGTGCTGCGCGTACGGGATTTCGATGCCGGCCTCCTTGAAGGCCTTCATGATGGCAATGCGCAGATCGGACTGCACGCCGCCGGCACGCGAGACGTCGGCAACGAAGAACCACATGAAGAAGTCGAGCGAGCTTGCGCCGAAGTTGTCGAAGACGGCGCCGGGTGGCGGTTCGGTCAGCACCTGAGGATGCGCCTTCGCGCACGAGACGATGATCTCCAGGACCTTCTCCGGGTCGGCACCGTAGTTGGCGCCGACGCGGACCGAGCCACGGCCCATGAGGCTGCGATGCGTTTTGTTGAGCACGCGGCCGGTGATGAGCTCTGAGTTCGGAATGATGAGGCGCGCGCGATTGGCCGTCTCGATCTCGGTCGAACGAACGCTGATGCGGCGCACGTTGCCTTCCTGATCACCAACGACGATGGCGTCGCCGACCTTGACCGGACGCTCGACGAGCAGAATGAGGCCTGAGACGAAGTTATTGACGATCGACTGGAGGCCGAAACCGATGCCGACCGACAAGGCACCAGCGACAATCGCGATGTTGGTGATGTCGAGGCCGGCATAGGAGATCGCGAGGATTGCCGAGAGCGCGATGCCGGTATAGCCGGCGGCCGTCTCGATCGAATTGGCAATGCCGGCTTCGACGCGCCGTGGCTGGAGGACGCGATCATGCAGCCAGCGCTGGAAGATGCGCGTCGCGAAGACCAGTCCAATGAAGAGCAGGATGCCGAACAGTATGCGGGCGGGCGAGATACGGAGCTGGCCGATCTCGAAGCCGAAGAATGCGCGCGCGAACCAGTCGCGAATGTCGGCCGCGGTGAAACCCCACTGCACGAGCACGAGCGGAACGGCGATGAGCAGCAGCAGGAGCGTGAGGAGCATCTCGACCAGCCACGCGAGCTCGCCGAGCCGCGCGGGCGTTACGCCGAGGCGCGTCGTGAGCGTGTGGCCAATGGGGTTGGATGGCTGGTCGATGGTGCGCGTGATCGAGCAGATGGTCAGGTAGATCAAACCGGCGGCGACGACGACCGTGCCGGTCAGAACGAGCTGCTGGGCGATGAAGCGGCCGAGAGCGAGATAGCCGAAGAGCGTCGTCGCCAGAATGAGAAGCGTCAGCACCCAGAGCGGCAGCTTGAGCCACCAGGGTGTCAGGCGCGTCGTCGCCGGAAGCATCACCGCGTCGGATGTGGCGGTGGGGACGGGGCGCGGCGTGAAGGGCGTGAGCAGCAATGCGGTCAGCAGGCCCGCATACGCGAGGCTCGCGACGAAGGTTCGCACAACAGTGATCGAGAGGGGGACGACGAGATAGCGACCGATGTCGGTGAGTGCGATATCCGTGGCATAGACGGCAACGAGGCCGATCAGACACCAGCTTACGCTGCTCGCCGCCTTGTCGGTCAGGTTTACCAGCCGCAGCGCGGGATCGCGCGGGGAGAGGACGACGCGGATCAACGTGCCGACGACGATCGTCAGAAGTACGGCAGATAGAATGGCGGCGACTACGTTGCCGCCCGGCAGGCGCATCAATCCAAGATAGTTCAGGCCAACTGTCACAATCACGATGGCGGCGATCGCCGGCAGCATGCGGGCGGGCGCAATCCAGGCGATGCGCTGGGCGCGCTGAACGAAATTGCGCCCGTCAGGTGGGGGCGAGTGTGTGACACGCTCCAGGTAGCGCACGACAAGCCAGCCGCCGACCAAGGTCAGAAGCGCGCCGCCCAGCACCAGCATGAGCCCCGACATGACATCGGATGCGGCCTTGAACCAGTCGGCCACGAGATACTGCGCGAACTCCGCCGTGGAAGGCAGATCCCTGCCCGCGCGCTCCCAGTGGTGCGGCAGTAGCGGGCTTTGCGCGCGTTCGAAGAGATTGCGCGAGAAGAGCGACTGGCGCAGCTCGGTAATGCGGCCAATGAGATCACGGCTGCGGACGGTGGTGAGGTCGAGCGTCTTCAAGGCGCCGTCGAGTGCGGAGACGGTCGCGCCGAGCCGCTCGCGTTCGGCGATGACGGCGGGGGCTTCGGGCGTCGCATCCTTGGCAGGTGGCGGGCCGAGGCTTTCGACCTGGCGCCGGGCGGCGGAGAGCAGAGGACGTATTTCCTCGGCCGTCTTGGCGCTTTCGGAGAGTATCTGATCGATCTCACCGCGCAGGCGCGCGAGATCGGCGTCGGAATCGCGAATGCGCTCGATGGACTTCTCGGCCGTATCGATGGACGCCGAGAGCCGGTCGATCTGCTGGGCAATTTTGGCAGGGACTTCGATCGTGGGAGCCGGCTTCGCGCCGTTCGTAGGCGGTTGCGCGGCGGGTGCGCCCTCTGCCGGCGGTGCGGAAGCTGGCGGCGTGGCGGCAGGTGGCGCGGACTGAGGCACCTGTTGAGGCTGGGGCGCGGATTGCGGCGCCTGCTGTGTTTGCTGCGCCATGGCCGGGGCGACCAAGAGCACGACCGCGGCGATGAGCGCTGCGATCCAGGTGCGCATGGGCCAAGTGCGCATGGGCGTCGAGTTCATCACTGTTCCTTCTCCGGACTTGTGCATGGCCTCGCCATGCTGCGCCGGCAACGCGACGCCTCCTTGCTCAAAGTTTCAACGCATCCAACGCGACGAGCGCCACATAACGCTCGCGCCGACGATCAGCCGGCCGCGCTTTCCGTCGTGCCCGCGGCTGTACCGAGCGTGCGGGGCGCGCGTGTGAACACGGGTTGCGATGATAAAGACGGCTGCGCCGGTGTCGGCTCCGCCTCGACGCTATCGCTCGGCATCAGCACCGGCCGCGCGGGAATGCCGGTCTCGATCACGACATCGACCGGGCCGCCGGTCATGATCAGGTGCTCGATATTGTCGCGGCGCACGAGCACGAGACGGCGCCGCCCGTCGACATTGGCATGATCGACGACGGCCAGGCGCGGCTCCGGCCGAGGCCCGAAGAACGAAATACGCGGCGGTGACCCATTGAGATAGCCGCGTATGAACCAGACGGCACCGACCGTGATCAGTGCCAAGGCAACGCTCGAGAGCGCGTACCAGATGAAATTCGCCATTCCCCTGCCGCGGCCTCGGCCACGCTCCCTTGACGAACCAGCTCAGACGACGCACGCCATCTGTATCAGCGCACCGCTGCCAGTCCACAGCCCTTATCCCAGGCATGAACAGTGATTGTGGACAGCGTTAGGCAATACACGTCGGGCATACGAGCCCCATGCGGTAGCGCTGTCCGCCCAGCTTGTCTCATGTGCGAAACGTCGCGCCACCTATAGAACGGCGTGGTGTGGCGCCGATAGCTCTTCAGAACATCTTAACTGCGTTCGGTACCTTCTGGCTGTGGAAAGGCGCACCGCAGGTGTGATCATTTAAAGTCAGGGGGATACCGGCATTGCTGCACGTACTTCGGCAACTGCCACGCCGCCTTGTTTCGCCGAATCAGCTACGGTGGCGCCCGATGACCGGGCTCCAAGAGAAACGCAGCGAGTTCACAGCAATGGGCACGCCTTCCCGTGGCGGCGTCATTCTGGCAGCCACGTTGACGCTCGCGGCAGCACTGACGCTCGGTATTGTCGCCATGTGGTCGACGCGAGCGACGGGTCCGATTGTGCTCGGATTCTTGTCGCTGCTCGCGGTGATCGGCGTTTTCTTCCTGTTCGGCACGGCGGCGGGGCTGATCCGTCTCAATGTCGAGGATGAGCGTGGCGATCTCACCGAGCGCGCGGCGGAGGGGCTCGACCTCGGCTTTCTGGTCACCGATGCGGCAGGACGGACGCTGAAGGCTAACCGCGCCTTCCGGCGAATCGTGGGCGAGCATTCGTCGGGTGAGCCGCGGGCGCTCGAGGAAGCCTTTGCCGTCGAGCCCGAGGCGGGGCAGTGCCTGTTCCGGCTGCTGCGTGCGGCGGAGCGCGGGGAAGCGCGTCAGGAAGAGTTTCGCATTCGCGGCCAGGACGGGCGTGCGCGTACATCGCGCTGGCTGCGCGTCACGGTGCGGCCGATACCGGCCGCGCTCGGCGGCGGCGAGGGCCAGCCGCGGACACTGTGGCAGGTGGCCGACATCACGCAGGAGCATGCGCGCGTCGCCGAGACCATGCATGGTCTCGAGACACGCCTTGCGTACTACGACGGTTTGCCGCTCGGCGTGCTGGAATTGGCGCCCGATGGCCGCATCACGGAGATCAACCGGACGCTGGCGGCATGGCTCGGCCGCGATGCCGCGATGGATACGGCTCATGAGCTGCGTCTCGGCGAACTTTTCGCGCCGGGTGCGGAAGCCGCGATCCGCAATGCGCTCGCGGTCATGGATGGGCAGTGGGGTCGCGTCGAGACCGAACTGGTGCGCGGTGGTGGCGGGTTCATGCCCGTCGAGATCATAGCGCTGCCGTCCGCCAATCCGGCGCAGGCGGGTGCCGTGCAGCTTCTCGTGCTCAATCGGCGCACGCGCGCTTCGGCGGAAGGCGGGCCACTCAGGAAGAACGGCGATCTCGCGCGCTTTCTCAACGCGGCGCCATTCGGCATGGCGACGATCGCCGCCGATGGCCGTGTCATCAACGCCAATGCGACTTTCGGGCAGCTCTTCGACGATCGGAATGCGGGGGCGATCGCGAGCGCTGCGGATATCATCCAGCGGATCAGCGATGCCGATGCGCGCACGGCGCTGAAGCGCGCATTCGAGAATGTGCAGAAGGGCCGGGTTGCGGGCGAGCCTGTCGAGGTGACGCTGGGGGTGGAAGGTGAGTTCACGCGCCGCCTGTTCTTCAGCCCGGTGCTGTCGGGTGATGGCGAGGCCGCGGCCGTGGTCTATGTCATCGACGCGACCGAGCAGAAGGCGTTGGAGCTCAAGTACGCGCAGAGCACGAAGATGGAGGCCGTCGGTAAGCTCGCGGGCGGCATCGCGCACGACTTCAACAACGTGCTGACGGCGATTATCGGCTTCTCGGATCTGCTGCTGCAGACGCATCGTCCGACCGATGCCGCGTACAAAGACATCATGAACATCAAGCAGAATGCCAACCGTGCCGCGGGCATGGTGCGGCAGCTGCTTGCCTTCTCGCGCCGCCAGACGCTCATGCCGGAGGTGCTGGAACTCGGTGATGTCATCAGCGACACGAGCACGGCGCTGCTGCGCAAGCTCATCGGCGAGACCGTGCAGCTCGAAATGCGTCACGGGCGCGATCTGTGGCTCATCAAGGCGGATCGTACGCAGCTCGATCAGGTGCTGCTCAATCTCGCGGTGAATGCCAAAGATGCGATGCTGGACGGCGGCAAGCTGATCATCGCGACGCGCAATGTGGGCGAGGCCGAGACGCGGGCCATGCGCGCGGAGGGCCTCATTCCAGGCGAGTACGTCGAGCTGAGCGTGACCGATACTGGGCATGGCATGACGCCGGAGATCATGGCCAAGATTTTCGAGCCCTTCTTCTCGACGAAGGAAGTGGGCAAGGGCACGGGGCTCGGCCTTTCGACCGTCTACGGCATCGTCAAGCAGACGGGTGGTTACATTTATCCCGAGAGCGTGCCGGGGCAGGGGACGACCTTCCACATTCTGCTGCCGCGCTATGTGCAGACGGAAGCCGACAAGGCTGCTGCGCAGCGTCCAGTGAAGAAGGAGAAGGCGCGCGATCTCACGGGCAGCGGGCGTGTGCTGCTGGTCGAGGACGAGGATTCCGTGCGCAGCTTCGCGATCCGCGCGCTGAAGCGTCAGGGCTATGACGTGATCGAGGCGACGTCGGGGGCCGAGGGGCTGGAGAAGTTCGAGGAGGTCGGCGGGCAGGTCGATCTCGTCGTCAGCGACGTCGTCATGCCGGAGATGGACGGGCCGAGCATGCTGAATGAGCTCCGCAAGCAGCGGCCCGACATCAAGATCATTTTCATGTCTGGTTATCCGGATGATGCTTTCAAGCGGAATTTGAATCCGGGCGAGACGTTTGCCTTCCTCGCCAAGCCCTTCACCCTCCCGCAACTCGCCGCGAAGGTGAAAGAGGAGTTGGAGAGGTAGGGGTGGCGGGCGGCGGTATACTCCGACGTCGAGCGAGTTGCCGCCCCTCATCCCGGCCTTCTCCCCGTGAAGGACGGGGGAAGGGGAAGGAAGGGCGCGCCTCCCGCGGCGGGATATTTGCGCCTCCGCGCGCAGCCCTAACCCACCCCGCGCTCCACCAGCCCGACGATGTCGCTCATGATGGCGTTGAGCTCGAAATTGCGGGGCGTGTAGACGCCGGCGACGCCGAGGCCGCGGAGGAGATCGGCATCCTCCGGCGGAATGATGCCGCCGATGACGACGGGAATGTCGCCAGCGCCCTCGCTCTTCATGCGCTCCAGAACGTCGCGCACAAGAGGGACGTGGCTGCCTGAGAGGATCGAGAGGCCGACGACGTGGACGCTTTCCTCGACGGCGGCGCGGACGATCTGCGCGGGTGTCAGGCGAATGCCCTCGTAGACGCCCTCCATGCCGCAGTCGCGGGCGCGCACGGCAATCTGCTCGGCGCCATTGGAATGGCCGTCGAGTCCGGGCTTGCCGATCAGCAACTTGATGCGGCGGCCGAGACGGTCCGAGACATCGTCGACGCGGCGGCGGACGGCCTCGACATCGGTGCTGTTCGCGGTGGAGACTTTGCCGACGCCGGTCGGCGCGCGGTACTCGCCGAACACGCGCCGGAGCGTCGCGCCCCATTCGCCCGTCGTCACGCCGGCCTTGGCGCAGGCGATCGAGGCTTCCATGATGTTCGTTCCGGCGCGGGCATCCTGCTCAAGAGCCGCGAGAGCTTTCATGCAGGCGGCATTGTCACGCTCGGCGCGCCAGGCAACGAGACGTTCGATCTGCTCGGCCTCGACGCTCTCGTCGACGGTGAGGATGGCGCCCGTGCCCGTCGAGAGCGGTGAGGGTTCGGTCTCGCCCCAGCGGTTCACGCCAACGACGACCTGCTCGCCGGTCTCGATGCGCGAGACGCGGGCGGCATTGGCATCGACGAGCGAGCGTTTCATGTAGTCGATGGCCGCGACGGCGCCGCCCATCTCCTCGATCTTGCGCAACTCGGCCAGCGCCTCTTCCTTCAGCTCGGCGACCTTGCGCGCGATTTCGGTCGAGCCATCGAAGATGTCGCCGTATTCGAGGAGGTCGGTCTCATAGGCGAGCACCTGCTGCATTCTGAGCGACCACTGCTGGTCCCAGGGACGCGGCAGGCCCATGGCCTCGTTCCACGCAGGGAGCTGTACGGCGCGGGCGCGCGCGTTCTTCGAGAGCGTGACGGCGAGCATTTCGAGCAGAATGCGCGCGACGTTGTTCTCGGGCTGTTGCTCGGTGAGGCCGAGCGAATTCACCTGCACGCCATAGCGGAAGCGGCGATTCTTTGCGTCCTTGACGCCATAGCGCTCGGTCGTGATCTCGTCCCACAGCTCGGTGAAGGCGCGCATCTTGCAGATCTCGGTGATGAACTTGAGACCGGCATTCACGAAGAAGGAAATG
>JAEYPL010000234.1 GCA_023410905.1 Pseudomonadota bacterium | reverse complement strand
CGCTTATACCCCCCACCGCAGAGACGCTGCCTATCGTCAATCTCGCCCCGGGGTTCGCCACCCCCAGACCCACATACCCATTGAAATAGCCTTCGCTGCCTGATATCGCCCCGGTAGCGCTTACGCCTAGCGTTACCAAACCGCGTTGAGGATCAAACCAACCGGTGTTGGTGCTGGCTTGAGTGAGGCTTACGAAGCCAGTATTGCTGATGACCACCATGCTGGTGGTGCCGGAGACAATGCGGTCGGTCGCGTCGGCTGTTACGCCTGTCAGTGCGGAACCATCGCCGAACAAGCGGCCTGCCGTGAGTGTGGTGAAGCTGGCGTAGTGTCCATGGGCATATGTGCTGCTGATTGTGCCAAGTGTGGAGGTCGCATATACTGCCGTCGTAGAAATCTTACCTACATGTGCCGTCTGCGAAACGTACAGATTGCGCCAGTGTGCGCCTGCAGCTGATCTTCCCAAATCAAGGTCGCCGTTTTGTGGATATAGGGAATTCCCCCAAAACCTCATATCCATGGCTCCGGCGGAAAATATCAAATACGCATTGTTGGAGTTATGGATCAGCCCCAATCCGTTCAATATTATTCCATCGCGGAAGAACCCAACCGAACCACTTACCGCCCCCGTAGTGCTCACACCCAAAGCCACCATGCCTCGAGCGGGATCAAACCAGGCGCTATTGCTGCCTGCCTGTGTGAGCGACACGAAGCCGGTGTTGCTGGTCACAACCATACTGGTTGTGCCGGAGACGATTCGGTCGGTGGCATCCGCCGTGATGCCGGTGAGGCCGGAACCGTCACCGACAAAGCGCGTGGCGGAGACAGTACCAAACACTTCAAGTTCGGTCGTAGGGGATGTGTTCCGACCAATCACCGTCCAGCTGGTGATGCGCGCTGTTCCGGATACGTGAAGGGTAGCTGACGGATGGCTCGTACCCATCCCGATGTTTCCGCCTGGCATTAAGCGTAAAACTTCCACGCCATTGGGGTTGAACCAGATTGGCCCGTTGATAGCGCCCTGCATAGATGTACCACTGCCAAAGATAATCGGGCCGCCGGTGTAGAAACCGCCGTTGAATGCCGACACGCCATGGACCGTAAGCAACTGGTTGCCGGGTTGCCCACCAATGGCTACATTCCCATAGCTATTGACGACCAAACTTGGTGTTGTCGTTTGCTGAGATTGGGAAACCGTGAAAGTTCCCCCCACATGCAAGGTGGCGGAAGGTCGAGCCAAGCCAATACCCGTATAGCCGCGCTCATCAATCACCATCCGCTGAGCGTTTCCTGTAGTAAAGGTAATGCTGCGGTCTTGGTTGGCGACGATGTTGGTGGTGCCGGAGATAATCCGATCGCCGAAGTTGCTACCGCCTGCAAGCGTCGTCCAGGCCGTGCCGTTGCAATATTGGATGCTGCCTCCATTGTAGCGGATGGCACCGGGGATGCCCGCAGTACAGGTCATCGCGCTATCGCCCACTTGAATGGCATCGCTCGCTGATATGGTTCCCATCACATCGAGTTTGGCTCGAACCGTGCTGTATGCCGTATGGGAGATACCAACTCCACCACTACCCGTGATAAACATACGCGACCGCCTCATATCCTCCCCAGGGGATGTCGTCATGAATTCCAGATAGGTCGGCATATCCCCGTCGGCTGCCGCCCCTTGCAACCGCGCCTCGATCGCAGCCGTCGGCTGCCATCCCCAGCTTGCGTTCGATGCATGGAATACAATCCGCCCCAGCCCATGGTTGGGTAGCGGGATTCCTGATGCGCTGAATTTTGCGAAGTTGAACGCTGGCGCACTATCATTGTCGCTAGCATTGCTGAAGTTCATGCTGGCATCACCAACACCCGCAAAGCCCATGCTCGCATTAGGCCCAGCTACGTCGATCATGTAGTAGCGGTTGGTAGTCCCGATACCGAGATGTTCACGGAAATACCCTTGGCTCCCGGAAACCCGCCCGGTAGCTGATATGCCCAGCGTGACAAGCCCGCGCGCCGGGTCGAACCAGCCCGTGTTCGTGCCCGCCTGAGTGAGCGACACAAACCCACTGGAACTGACCGCCAGCATCGAGGTGCTGCCCGATACGATGCGGTCGCCGCTCGCGGCCACAACGCCGGTAAGGCCCGAACCGTCGCCGAAGTACGTTCCGGCGGTGACAGTAGTGAAGCTTGCATAGTAGCCGTTGACTGTGGTGGCTGAGAGGACGTCGGCCGTAAGCCTGCCGCCCGTGACTGTAGGAGCGTCGCCTGGACATCCCATATCCGACGGTCGACCTGCGGTGGGCGCACCAATGCACAAGCGTGCGTCGTGATTACCGAGAGTACTTGAGATTTGACCAAGCTGCGCCCAGTTGCCTTGGGCGTTTGCGCTCACACCGATGGTGATGGCACCAACCATCAGCACCCCCAAGCGGGCAAGACGCGCAATCATTGCGTAAGCTTACTGCCCTTCCGCATCCGGCGGCCAGTGCGCTGCCTCCCTAGCAATCGTTATTTGAAGAGGCCCCGATGCAATGTTGCATCTAATGCGGTGAGCAAAGGACCCTTGGAAACGAGGTTGTTGTCGCTGTTAGGATACGGCTGCAGCCACGATCATGCCGAATGAAAGCGCCGCGCCGACCAGCGGCACCCACCCCGGCACCGTGAAGATGCCGTCGCCAGCCGCCTGCCGTCGTTGGATGAGCCAGAGGGCTATGTCGACGGCAATGAAAATGCCGAGGGTCAACGCGTTCGCAAGAGCCAAGAGCTGCTCGAAGGGCAACAGCAGCGCCGTAACCAGCACAATCCCTCCCGCCGTCACCGTCGCTTGGATTGGGGTTTGGGTTTTAGGATTGACGCGGCCAAGTGCGGCGGGAAGCTGTCCGCGTTGCGCCATGCCGTAAAACAGGCGCGCCAGCATCATGATCTCGACCAAGACCCCGTTGGCGACCGCAAGCGCACCTACAGCGGCGAACATCCGCACATATGGACCTTGGAACAAATCCAGCAGCGGGCTCCCGCCGCCGCGCCCCGAAAACACGAGCGATGCGGCGACAACAATATATAGGCTTGTCGTAACGAGAATGGCGCAGATAATTGCATAAGGCACAGTGCGGCGCGGATCCTTGGTCTCCTCGGCCATGTTCACCAAGCTCTCGAAACCAATAAACGCGAAGAACGCTATGAACGCACCGGCAACGACCCCCTCCCACGCCGGAAGGTTGTCTGGCCAAAGGGCCACGACATCAACGCTTGGGGCAGTGGCGAACCCAGCCCACGAAGCGACCAAGAGGCCAAGTATTTCGACCATCCCGATGGCAGCCGCAAAGTGCACGCTCTCACGCACTCCCGCGATTGCAAGCAATGTAAACGTTATGACCAGCAGGCCGATGAGTGCTGCCGGACGCAGATGGATGAACACGGCGAGATACTGCACCGCGCCGCTCGCGATGGAGGCTGCGGCGACCGCGACCGCCAACGTAAGAGCCACTCCAGTGAACTGCGCCACACGGTCTGAGCCGAACCCTTCCTTGACGAAAGCAGCGGCGCCAGCCGCCTCCGGATAACGGCTGGAAAGTTCGGCGTAACACAGTCCCGTAAGACCTGCGGTGATGCCTGCAAGCAGGAACGACAATGGCGCTGCGGGGCCAACACGCGCAATCACCGATGCAATGGCCACAAAGATGCCCGCACCGACGATGACGGCAACACCATAAAGAAGGAGGGGCCAGAAGGTAAGCGAACGACGCAGCGTAGCCTGAGCTGTGGGAATATTCTCGTTCGTCATTCCGGCACCAACTTGGCAGTAAGTCTAAATGAGAGGCATGACCTAGGCGGCCCTCGATCGCTCCGCTCATCTGTCGAACTGTTACACATTGAGGTATGTGATCGCCGCGTTAAGCGAACTCGCATATAGAATCCAGGCAAGGTATGGCACCAGCATCCATGCCGCCGCACGGTCCACGCGTATCGCCGCGATGACCGTCGCAAAGAGAACAACCGCGAGCGCGATGATAACGACGAGGCCGCCACGGATGGCATGCAGGCCAAAGAAGATAGGAGACCACGCCGCATTCAAAGCAAGCTGGGCGAGAAACAACCAAATGGCGCGGTTGGCGCCTGCCACGCTCTCGCGCATACGCTCCCAAAGGCGCCAAAGACTTACCGCCATGAGCAGATAGAGAATGTTCCAAACTACCGGGAACAGCCAAGGAGGTGGTGTCCAGGAGGGCTTATCCAGCGTCGCGTACCACGCGGGAATCTCGGGTCGCGTCACTAACGCGCCCACCGATGCGACAGCAAAACACAGGGCAATACAGGCAAGGAGCCGAAGGTAAGTCAGCATGTTTCTCACTCTATCAAAATCCGCTTACTCCGTCACTTGCGTTATGGGCAACCGATTTCCAAGATGGGTTTAATCAGCGATCTTCTGCCTGTATCCACTTGCACCATATACCCAACGCATCCTAGCGCTTGGAGACAATGCCCTCCAAACCGCGATCCTCTGCCTCCAGAAGAAGTTACCTGGGATTGCTGACTGTCTCAGCGACCGATTCCATCACAAGCTTTGTGAGGGATGCCTTCGCTTCTCAAGTAGGAACGGCCAAAGCGATGAAAGCGCCACCGCGTCGCGCATAGCGATGTGGTCCCAAAAGCGAACCTTTAAGGCGTACGAACGTCACATAATAAAGCCCGAAACCGCCGCTGCACGGTCCCGGGCCCTAAACCGCTTCGAGGCCTTAACGGCCTTAAAACGCGGTTTATCGATGTGGCCTCAACTGCATCAAATGACTTGGGTCACAATCCATCGCTTCGACGTCGCAACGTTACACCTGAGAACCCGTCGGCGCCAGAGCTTACTGGCGGCCTCCGCGGCGGGGAGATGCGTTCGCACTCAAGCTGGTGAGTGCTAGCAAGCCCCATCAATGTCGTAGGGGGAAGCCGCACCATAGGCCTGTCTACGAAAGCTTGAAAGGGCCTGCAGAGCTAGCTGCAGGCCCTTAGGCTTTTATGTGTCAGTCCTCAATAACGAGGACAACTTCGCGAGATTGTGGCTCAACAATCACGACGTCACTCTCGTAAACGAAGTAGCGGTGATCGCGGAGATCGGGATAACGCTCAACGACGACGCTGGGGAGAGGCCTCAGCTCGACGTCCCCGGGCAGGTCCATCCCAATGGAAACGCCTCCGATACCAAGACGCACACTCGCGCCGAGATCCACACTGCGTCGCACAAACGTTCGGTCATCAGCCGTTAGCGTGATGCTGCCCGACCGCGATCCTACCCGCGAATCGCCGCCGATTACAGCTACAACCACGTAATTTGTGGGGTGAATAATCACGATTTCATCGCGGACATACACATAGCGATAGCCCCGATACTCCGGGACAATTTCAACAACGTCGGCAGGAAGAACGTGGAGCGTGGCTGATCTGGGCACGTTCGCTCCGACGCGAATATCAAAGTTGACCTCCGTGACACGGTTAGACCGGGCGCTTTTCGTCATGCGCTCACGAACAGAGGAGCGCTTCTGTTCGGACAGCTGAACCCGGTCGGCAGAACCGGAGTCACTCTGGGCGCGATCTCCGCCCTTGCGGTCACCTTGACCCTTGTCGGTTCCTTCACCCGCCGCACGATCTCGCTTAGCGGACTTGCCGTCAGACTGCCTGCGGCTGTCGTTTTCGCCACGTCCTGCTCGGTCATCTCTTTTGCGCGTATCTTCCGCTCGGTCGGCTCTCGAGCGGTCGCGATCTTTTGCCTGCCCCGGCTCGGACTGTTTCGTACCTTCGTTCCCCTTTTCACCCGCCGTGCGCGAACGGGATTCGCTCCCATTGTCCGACTTTTGAGCACGGTCGGACGACTTGGGTTTCGCCTCCCGGCCCTGCGCCTGAGATTTGGGCGATGCCTTCTCCTCCGCGCGATCCGATCCTTTCGGGCCCGATGCGCTGTCTCGCTGAGAGGTGCTACCCTTTTCCTTCGGCTGCTCCGCAGCACCGCGATTTGGAGTGGCGCCGCTTTTAGCGTCAGGAATCGCCTTCTGCTGTTCCTGAGCGCCGCTCGAACCAGCATTCGGCGACTGGGACATACCCGCCGTCGTCATGGCTGCAACAAGCGCCATGGCTGATACTGTCACAAGAAAGTTTTGCTTCTGCATGCTTATACTCCTGCCACTTTCACTACTCGATGACAGGTCAACGAATAAATGACTCGATGTGTTCCGAACTGAACCGCTGGAATACCAGATTAGATCGGGCCATACTGGGGATGTCTGTCTCAAAGACTTCCGCGCTGTGATGGAGGCAGGATAAGCCTGCCATCCATCATGCAGTTGACGGTGCTGGGCTTGTCCTCGCGCTTATCAATCCCTCGCGCGGCGCCCACGATCCATGCGTTCACCACCACCCCTCGATTGCGGGCCGGCCCTATCCTGCCTTTGCCGTTGGCGGGTGTCTCCACGCGAGCGCTCCATGCGTCGATCCGCTCGGTCTATACGACGTTCGATGCGGTTCACGCGCCGCTCGCGCGCACCATCCCGACGGTCATGGCGACGTTCGGCACGATCGTCCCTGCTCCTATCGCGACGGTCCGAGCGGTTCTCGCGCCGGTCTATCCGCCTTTCCGTGCGGCGATCAAGGCGATTATCCCGGCGATCCATGCGGCGCTCCACGCGGGCATCACGCCGCTCGCGACGAATACCGCGCCAATCATTCTCCCAGCGATCGCGCCACCGGACGCGTTCTCCATACCAGGGACGGCCGCGGTAATAAGAATCCCAGTAAGAACCAACTGAGAAAGTAATGATGGGGACGTCGATTTCGGAGACATACTCGGTGAGTGGAACAAATCCGCCGCGCGCCGCATAGCTCAGATATCTAGCAAACACCCAACCGCGGCTGCCCTCCGTACTCACGTCGCACCAGCTATACCCGTCAACGCATCCGTGGACATCCACCAGCGTTTGCTCAGAGACGACATCGACCACAGGGAAAGCCGTCGACGGCCCAGCCCGCATGTTGAGATCGACGGTGACGACAGCATCCTGGGCCGTGGCCGCGGCTGGCACAATCGCAGTCGCGAAGATGCCTACTATCGGGATCAGATACATTTTCATGGATTGGCTCCATTTCAACGCAGGCAAGATCAATGGCCCCGCATATCATCCGGGGTTGCTAAGCCATCTGCTCATCGTTGAACCTGTCACCGCTCCGTTAGTTCCGGCCTAAAGCAGAGGTATATACTTGCCTCTGAAGTTCACTGACGTTGATGGCGAGCTGGACTTACGCCGCGTTCTTACGCCGACGGCCTTCCTTCGCTTCTTCCAGCAACGGTAGCTCCATTTGCTTGCCCTCAAGGGAATGGTGATAGTGGTAGCGGTGCGTTTTATGGCGACCAAAGCCGCGGACTTCCACCCTCCAACTCTTGAGGCCCTTGGCACGAACCATGTCATCGAACGCCTTGCGGCACTTACTCCGGAAATCCCGCCGTGTGATCGACGTTTCACTTTCCCCCCAGAGATCCCGACCGATGAGTTCCGCGAGCCGATCCTCATCCACCCACGTATGACGGTGGAAGCTATCCACGTAAGGCCAGAACGATTTCGCGTAATCTGAACCTAGCGCGAACTGCACGTCAGCGTTGAGGCTCACCAGTTTGGCCGACATGACCATGTTGGCGCTCCACTCACCGAAGTACACAACAACTTCGTCGTCTAATCCCAAGCCATTCCACATTACATCGTGCAGCATGTTTCCCATCTGGCCGCGCACTCTCGGAAGCTTGCCTTCCCGGTACTGCTCCAAAAGCTTAGCCTCGTCGCCCTCATAGACCGTGACAACCACCTTTTTGATGTCTTCGAACGTGAAGTGAAGCGCGGCCACGTTGTTGGCGTGCGCTGTTAGGCCCATTTGGCTTAGAAGCTCTCGCCAGGTGGTCTCCACCTTCATGTAGTTCGTAAAGCCGATAGGCGAATGCTCATCCTTCAGCGTCACGGACTTGGCCTTCAAACGGAATACCGCATAAAGCGCGTCCCGATGCTGGCTTCCTAATTCCCGGCCGCTCACCCGGACAACTGAATGCCCCTTCACGACATACAGGCGCTCAAACGAGGAGTCGGTGATAAGCCCCCGGCGTTTTGCCGCAAAAGCACTTGTCCGCACCAAGCGGGCTGGAACCTTCGCAGGCCGATTACGGCCGCGTCGGCTACGCACGCGATCCATGCGCTTCTTCTCGGTGTCCGATAGCTCCAAAGGCACGGGGGCGGTATAAGTCTTCGTCATTGCTCGAAGTAAAACCCGAAACGGGAGCAGACGCCACAAAAATGAGCGGTCATGTGCTCCATAACCGCAACAAGCGCCTGAAATGTGCGCACTCTCCTGTAGAGTTCCAATCTATCGGAACAAACGGCACAAATCCGGGAACAGGCGCCACAAAAGGCGGAACAGCCGCCACAAAATAAAACCCTACCGCAGTCCTCACTTCCCAGTTATCAGCTAGTCCAGGCCATGCCCGGCGGGCATCCAAACACACTGGGGGGTATTCCATGCCCTCTAAGTCCTTGTGTACGTGGAGAACCGCACAGGAAAATGTGCTCTCGCCTCCTGCCCTATCCCCACTCTGTGGACAACTTTGCCCCATCGGGAAGCCGCACCACAAAAGCCGGAGGCACCGCCACAATTGCCGGAGACGCCGACACAGTTTGCGGAATTGCGCTCTCATAATCGGGAGGCGGTGTCGCAAAAGCGGGAAACGGCGCCACACAGACGTCGAATACCTCCAGACGTTCAGACACTTGGAGTACGCTAGAGATACTGAGAGATTAATAGAGATACTTTAGAGATACCTTAAAGACCGGCCTCCACCGAACCCACTGCGGATAACTCTGTGAACAATGCTCAAAACCATCGTCATGAATCCAGACGCATCCGATCTGCGTTTGGCTTATGAAAGGTCTCAAAAACCTCCGGCAGCATCGCCCATAGCAAAACACCTAGCCCCTCAAACTTCCTTACCGGACAACCGGAACGCCTTTCGTCGAACGTGGCCTTTCAGGCCATTTTGTATAGGCGTGTCTCGCAATTTGTGGCGGCTGTTCCCACTGATACTGCGCAATCTCAGAAACTTACAACTCACATCCTGACGCCTAAGCAGCTCACAATTCTCTTGGCGCATTGCCCCCGCAGTGCGCCGCGTGCACCCAGATTTGTGGCGGCTGTTCCCGCGTAATTATCGCAACTTCATGATCTTGCGTTTGTGTTTCCGTAAATCCGTTGCTGCTCCGTATCAGGGGCATCACCGCTAAGCCTCACGCCAATCGGCTCCCCCAAACCAAGGGAAATCCGCTGCAAACCTCAGCGCACCCAACCTAATGCTCAAACAGCCTCTTCTTGTTCTATCCTCCGTTGGCAACCCGGCAACCAGCGACCGCGCGCAAGGTCCACGATGCCAGCTCACGCAATCACCCCCATCCCCATGCTTCTAAAACACGCCGACCTGTCCAAGCCTTTGAACGTCAATCCTTCACAGCATTAATTTGTGATCTCGCTTCCGGCCGCAGGTTCTGTTGGCCCATGGCTGGATCACTTTGGGAGCTCCTCCATCACGCAGTGCGTCCAAGCAGTCGGGGAAGAGTGAGCCGGCGGCAGCGCCAGACCAAGGGGGGTCCCCAGCTTCCGCCGCTGGCGCTCTGTGCAGCCGGGCGATGCCCCTCCCCTATGTTCCGTCACTTACCAGCCCCCGTCTCCAAAGGTCCCCGACAGGCCGCAACAGGTGTGGCCTCGAAAACCAAAGGAGATAACCACCATGAGCAAGCAACAAACCACCAGCCGCAAACCGACCCACGACGTCTGCCACGTGAAAGGTGAAGGCGAAAAAGCTTTCTGGACCAAGATCGGCGCAGCCTGGCTCCACGAAGACGGCAAGGGGTTGAACGTATCCCTCGACTTCGTGCCCACAAGCGGCGACGGACGCTTGGTCATCCGCCTTCGCAAGGAAAAAACGGAACAAGGGGAGGCCGCCTAAATGATCCTCTCACCCGCAGATCGCGCAGTGGTCATGAGCCTCTGCCCCTTCCCTCTCGAGGAAGTGGCGGAGGGTGACGTGGCCAGCATCCTCGATCGATGGTTCGCCGAAGACCACTACGACGATAACCCCGCTTATGACTACGTAAATGAAGGCGAAGGATGTGATCGATGAACCGCCCGATAAACTACCGCGTCCTTCTTGAGGAAAAGCGCGTCTACGGC
This sequence comes from Pseudomonadota bacterium, assembly GCA_023410905.1. GTDB lineage: Bacteria > Pseudomonadota > Alphaproteobacteria > Rhizobiales > Hyphomicrobiaceae. Next base: position 18,307 of record JAEYPL010000234.1, on the reverse strand, counting down.
ATAGACGTCGAAGCGTACGACGACAACGACGCCAAGGAGCTCGCCCGGGAGATTTTCCTGAACGAAGGTTTTGCCTCCGGCGTGATGGTCGAACTGCTGAGCAATGCTCGCTTCGCCATCGTAAGCGTCACCGAGAAAACTCACGAAAGCATGACCGATGCCAATCGCTGAATGTACCCGCTGCGGCGGCACCATCCACTGGAGTTGGGAAGAAGCCTTCAACAAGTTCGGCTTCGGCGACGGAGACAGCCAGATCATGACCGATGACGTGATCAGTTCCCTGGAACACGCAGGCTACATCGTCGCATTCTGCCACTGGGGCCTGCATAACCAGGTCATCACCGCCATTACCAAAGACGGCGTATCGCAAATACCAGAGGGCGCGAACGTCGGCTACGATGACCCGTATGACTATCTCCCGCAGGAGATTGTCGACCTTCTCGACAAAGCGTTTCCCGAGGAGGCCCCGTGATGAGCACCAATCTAAAACGTGCCGCCTGGGCCGAAGCCTTCATCACCCTCTTTGCCGACATGACCGGCACGGAGAACGATGAGCAATCCATAGGTGACCTGATCTGCAATCTCGGTCACTACGCCCAGCGCAGAAATCTGGATTTCCTCAAGCTGGTCCAAACCGGCATCGGCCATTGGCATCTCGAGCAAATCGACCCCGACAGCCTCGACATGCTGCCAACGGTGACCGTCACCATCAACCCGCACGAAAGATACTGACATGACCAAACTCAAACCATACCGCGTCACGTTCCACAAAATCCTTCGGGTCTGCGTGGACGTGAATGCCCGGTCCCCGAAAGACGCCGAAATCAGGGCTATCCGCCAATGGTCGCACGACCTTTGGGAAAAAGCAGACAAAGCCCCTCACGGCACGCCCTCTGAAATCATCGAAAGCAATGGCCGCGACTTCTTCTACGTCTATCCCGAACAACCTATCCCCACAGCCACCAACGAAAGCATCGCCCAATGAGCCTCCGCCTCCTTCATCCCCGTGAACTGAAACCACCAGCTACGCCAAGTTTGCTGCTCCTCAAACCCGGTCAGGTGACGGCTTCCCATCTGGTGAAGCAAACCGCTCGCGCCTTCCGCTTCGGTCCCCGCATCTCGCCTGGCCGTGCGCCATATGAGTTCTATCCGACACCTCCCGAGGCCACGCTCGCGCTTCTCTCAGCAGAATCCTTCGACGGCACCATCTGGGAACCGGCCTGCGGTGAAGGGCACATTTCCAAGGTTCTCGTCGATGCCGGGCACGACGTTGTATCAACCGACCTGATTGACTACGGCTATGGTGACGCGAAGCGCGACTTTCTCGCCGAACGGAAACCTCTCGCCAAGCACATCGTGACCAACCCGCCCTATGGGCGCGGCCTAGCCGACCATTTCGTGAAACATGCGCTGAAGCTCACAGCCGAAACCGGCGGGAACGTCGCCATGCTGATGAACGTGATGAGCCTCTGCCATCCCCTGCGCCACGACTTCTACGTGAGCACACCACCCGCCGTCGTCTATGCCTTGGATGAATGCATCTGCTGGCCCAACGGAGATCCCCGTCAGGCCACCACGACCATCGCTAAGCAGCGCTACATGTGGATGGTGTGGAAACACGGTCACTCGGGACTACGGAACTCCGCTGGCTCAGCACAGCTCTCCAGTAGCCCAGCCTGTTCCCCATGCGTTACCCACGGGTGTTCGGATCAAACTGCTGACTTCATAAGTATTTGAAATCATTGGCGCTCCCTACGGGAGTCGAACCCGTCTTTTCAGATTGAAAAGCGGAACAAAATGCAATGTTTTCAAGGGCCGTGTCGACTCTTCATGCAATGTTCCGGTGATGGAGAAACAAATGCTTACGTCGCAGTCGACATGAGTTTACGACGCCAAAGTTAGTCGCCTCGTGATGTCAGCACTAAGGCAGCGCAACAACCTCGTCTGTAATAGATCGTCACCCGTAGGGAGCAGGACGCCAGGGCGGCTTGGGGCACCGCCTATAGCCCGGCCCGCACGGGTGCGCAAAGTCAGTTAGCAATAGTCATCGATACTATCTTCGGAAGCATCAAAGGGTGCACCGATGGCCTTGCAATGCGCCTTCATCGCCCCCTGCAGCGTGAAGAAGGTCCCTCCTGCCGCATGACAGAAGGCATCTCCTTCGACAAATACGCGCGCGTGCGTCCAGTCCTTGATCCCCTTCGGCACGCGGCACACGATCGACAAGATGCCATCGGGGCCAATGGCCGCTTCCTCCACCAAACTGTCGCCATGAGCGTTGCTGGCAAACAGCGCCCCTTTCGGCAGACGGTCTAGATAAGCTTTGAGCGCCTCCGCTGACACTGTCGCGGGACATTGCGGAAACGTGGTCGGCGTGCGCCATTGACGCTGTATAGCGGACGCCGTCAGCGATGGTCTGTCGCGCGGCGCCGGTCCTGAAATCTCAACGACAGGCGGCTTCGGCGACTGCTTGAAGAGCCACTCGCCGAGCTTCCCGCCCTTTCTGACCTGGCCCTTCTTCGCCCATCCCAGCAGGCGCTTCTTACATTGCTGTGCTTCTTCCTTGGTGACGGTCCTCATCCATTCCCAGTTGGGCACTTGAGCCGCGCCGGGATTGGCGAAGAACGCGTCAAGCGAGCCATAGGCAAACTCGATACGCGCCAGCGTGATCGGATTGAGAAGAATGTTCTCGAGACGCGTCACCCACCGCAGATTGTCAGGACGATTGTTCTGCCTGTTCGTGTCGATGTGATCGACGACGTACTCAGATGACGGCCCCGGCCCATGAAACGCCGCGGCGACGATCCGGTGTACCACCTGACCGCTAATCACAAGGTAGCCCGAGTGCCGGTTGAAGGCCCCGAAGGTCCAGACCTCATCGAGCCTCCGTCGTCGCGCATGTTCACGTGCCCGACGACAGACAGAGCCATTGTCGCGAACGAGATAGATTTCGCCCCTGTAGGCGACCTCGCATTCTCTCTCGAAAGAAAGAAGCATTTCAGCAAGCGGCGGCTGCTCAGCATGCGAATCCAGTGCTGGCATCCGCGCAAACGCATCCGTGTCGTGCATCGCACGCCTCCGAATATAGTTTCCGGGATGTTCGTCAGCCTTACCAGTAACGACTGGTGCTGGATTGTTCAGAGCGGCAATCGTCGAGGTGCCGGGCGCCGCCTTATTCTCACATGCACAGGCGAAAATTGCCTAGAGGCGGCTGCGTTGTCAAGAAGCACAATGGAGTCGGATCAGCCCTCACCTTGCGCCCGGCTTCTCAATCTCCTTGCTTTTGAGTAAAGGCTCGAGCTCTGCCAGGCAATTCTCCGGCACCGCCAGAACGAACAAGTTGCGTGCGCGGGTGACGGCAACGTACCCGATGCGGCCGAACTCCGCCCCGATGCCTTCAAGCATTGAGGGAACGTGCTCTTTGCTCGCCACGTATATCACGGCCAAGGCTCTTTCACCAAATGAACCATGGATGTTCGGAACACGTTGCCGGCTCTGCTTCCGAGGTCAGGTGCCTGGATAAGTGGCTTGCTCGCGAGCGCCTTCTTGGCGAGATTCTGACTGGGGCCGCGGCCCGAAGAAGGGGCTGGCAATGGCTTCGATTGCGGAAGCAGAGGTCGCATTGCGGGTTGTGCCCCGGAGGCGAGTTTGATTGATGCACAGCGCCCATGAATAGAGACAAGACCGCCGCCACCAGAGCACCGCACATTGCTATCGATCTTTGGCGGCAAATGCTTGCCCGCGCTCGCGACAACGAGTGGTCGACGTTCGACGATGGAGAGCCGGGAGCCGAGGAGCAGCGGGAGGCAACTTGGCAGGCTTTCCGCAACGCTGGCTGGAGTAATGAGGAGATAGCTGCGCACTTTGAGTTGGACCGTATGCGCCTGCTGGATGTGCCGACGACAAGTCCCGGCGTAGCAAAGATCACAGAGGTTGGGTTGGAGCGACTTCGACGCGCCCTCTCAGGCGCGCTACCTGGGTTTGATGCAGCCAAAGTCTTGGTGGCGCATCTTCAACTCCTACGCTCTGACCGGAACGCACGCACTAGCTCCATTCAAACCATCGACACGCGATGAGGCGCTGCTGCGGCGGCATCTTGCTGCTCGGCTCGCTTGAAATATTCCGAAAGGTGAAGGACAGGATTTTCAGGAACCAGCACTTTGACAGCCATCCGAGCTATGCAGAACGCGCTGCCAGGATCAGGAGCAGATCGGTGCTAGAGCCGCAGAAATTCGCGACTGCGTTGGATTTTGCCGGTTCAACCGAAAGCATTCTCCGCTGCGTCCTGCTGGAGTTGGCGCCCATGATGCAATCATTCCCGTATGATCGGTTCGCCAACAGCCTCCCCGGCGACTGGGAGATCGCTTCGCATTCGTGAGGAGCGCGAACGGAGCTATCGCGGCCGCGTGGAGGAGCGCTTGCGGGATGCGGCCTTCTTGGGCGGATTTGCTTGGGGTGCGGCGGACTTCTTCGGGCGTTTGCGCGCGGGCTTGCTAGACTCTGGAGTCAACGTGAGCTGTTTCGGCGGCGCAAAGCTGTCAATATATGACAGCAGCGCGCCCATATCGTCCTGTGAGAGCGGAAAACTCGACATCTCGTCGTGTCCGGCGATGGTGCCGCTGCTCCGCGCTTCCATCAACATGTCGATCGGGTCGAGCGTATGAAGTTCACGGAACGGGACGACAATAGCATGTGGTGGCTGGTCCTCGGTGGCGATAGCATGACACACCCCGCACTTCTGCTGGGCGATCGCTCGCTCCCTTTCTAGTTGCTGATCAGAAGACTGGAGGCTGTGCGAGAGAAGAAGTTCCAGCAAGCATGCTAGAGAGCCACTGGCCAATCACCGGCTCATCGGACCCCACCCTCGCAACGCTCATCCGGTTACGACAACATATCAAGTGCTCTATCCGCCAAACTATCGCGGCGCGTGCTGCGCCAGTAACGTGCACGCAATCGCGGAGCCAACCACCAGGACACCGGCCCGGCTAAAGTAGAGGTCGCCACCACGAGCGCGGCAGAGAGCGGGAGCCCGAGCGAGACCGGCTCAATTGACGCGATACCGGCACGCTTCGCGTCACACCGACCCTTGATCTGTGCAGCAGTTCCGATCCGACGCCGCTGGCGATAGGCAGGTGGTGCTGGGCAAGGATGGCCGGACACCCACGCAGCTCGATGATGCTGGGGAAGCACACTCACAGCGTGCCATGACGGCTCGGAAGTTCACAGCCTCGGATTGAGGTCATCGACGGATGCCGGATTCGGTCGTTATCGGAAGCGGAGGCTTGGACCCTCGGGCAGTCGCATACCATGATCCTATGAAGGCCGATGCTCGATGTCGTTCGTTCGCTGCAGAACCGGGAACGACGCGAAAACGACTTGTCCCAGCAGTCCGATCAGGGCGGGAAGGTGCCGGTGCTGTTCCAGATGCGCTGACAGCGTGCGCCCGAAGCCGAGCACCGAGACACCCGCCTCGGCGCCTAACAGAACCACCAAGGCAAGCCCACCCATGATCAAGCGTGCAGTCAAATCCTTGGGCACGTCCAAGCGCTTGATCAGCCAGCGGCAGACCACCCACGACGCCGCCAAAATGACCGGCAGTTCAATGACCACGGCGGCGATCTCGCCTACGCTCGGGGCCAGGACGAGCACACGGAGCACGCCAAGCCCGAAACCTGCCGCGAACACGATGCCGAAGTAGGCTAGGCCTGCCCAAGCCGCACGCTTCATGATCTCTCCCTCATGGACACCTCGCCCCAATCCTGCGCCCGATAACAACCAAGGTCGATCACCTGTGAATTGAGCAAGATCAAGGACCAGACTGCATATTGGAGGTGCGATGCCGCACGGCCTGCCCCGGGTCTCCCCAAGGACATTGTGGGCCAAACCGCTACCAAACTGATCACCGCCATGATCTGGATATCCCTGGTCTCGATTGCGTTGGCCGCCGTTCTCGCAGCCGGGGCGGTTGTGCTCCGCGCCTACCGAGCCGACCTGCAGGGCGCGCGGGCTGCTGTCAGAGTGGGGGCCAAGCTCGCAGCCACGAAGGCTGGATTGATCGAGTACGCCGAGACGGGCAGCGGCATGCCACTGCTGTCGATCCACGGGGCCGGCGGCGGGTTGGATCAAGGCCTTGCCAATGCCGCAGAGTTGCTCGGCGACGGGTTTCGCATCATCGCGCCATCGCGGTTCGGCTATCTCAGCACACCAGTGCCGGCCAACTCTTCGCCTGCCGCCCAGGCGGACGCGCACGCGGCGTTGCTGACCCACTTGAACGTCGACAAGGCGATTGTCGTCGGAATTTCAGCGGGAGCGCGCTCAGCCATCGAGCTGACGCTGCGCCATCCCGACCGCGTTGCAGCAGTCGTCCTGATCGTGCCTGGAACCTATGCCCCGGCGAGCCCGGTCGCCATCGAACCGAGCCGGGCGAGCCGGTTTGCTTTCTGGCTGGTCAATGCCGGCGCCGATTTGGCCTGGTGGGTAATAGAGAAAACCTCACCCGCAGTCCTGACCCGATTTATCGGTGTCCCATCGGAAGTCGTTGCGGCGGCATCGAAGGCCGATCAGGATCGCGCGACTCGTATCGTTCGCAGCATCCAGCCGCTGTCACTGCGATTTCAAGGAATCAACATCGATAGTGATCCACCCCTCATTCGCCCGCCGCTGGAGCAGATCCGCACACCCACCCTGATCATTTCGGCACGCGACGACCTGTTCAACACGTTGCCCGCAGCCGAGTTCGCGGCGGCCGCCATCCCCAACGCCAGGCTTGTTGTCTACGAAACAGGCGGTCACCTGCTGGTCGGTCACACTCGTGAAGTGCGCTCGCGTGTAGCTGATTTCCTGACATCTGCTGGAGTGACGCCGACCGCTTCTGATTGATCCTTCTGCCGCGATTGCACCTCCATCATCAGCGCCTACTTTCTGCCGACAGCATCGCGCGGAAGTCTCTCGGTTTCAGGGTGACGCTCGCTAGCGTGTGTTGGTCGAGGACACCGAGGAAGGCATCGAGCGCTTCGTCGATCACGGCGGCCAGACGGCAGCAGCGGGTGATGACGCATTGATTACCCGTCGCGAAGCATTCGACGAGCGCGAAATCGGGTTCGGTCGTGCGCACCACCTCGCCGAGGCTGATCTCCTCTGCTGGCTTGGCCAGCTTGAGCCCGCCAGATCTTCCGCGCACGGCCGTCAGGAAGCCAGCCCGTGTCAGTGCATTGACCACTTTCATGAGATGCGCGCCGGAGATGCGGTAGGACGCTGCGATCTCATCGATCGTGACCAGGCGATCGCCGGCGGCGTGCGCGTACATCAGCACGCGCAGCGTAATCGCAAAATTTGGTCAGCTGCATGTGCTAGTCCGTCGCGGCACAGGTTAAAGATGTATTATTGACATATCTTTTAAGGGAACTCAAGATTGATGCTTATCGAGGTGCACGGCATGACACGGATCTCAACCACACTACCGCCGGGACTGGTCTGCTACAGGAGCACGGCGACGTTCACGCCTGAGAGCGTGCCGGCGGCGCTGCTGCGCGCTCACAACACGAAGGCCGGGGTATGGGGTCTGCTGCGCGTGCTGCGTGGCCGCGTCCGCTACTGTCTCGATGGGGCGGTGCTTGAGACAGCGTTGATCGCGCGCGGCGAAACCGCCGTGATCGAGCCGGAAGCCCGCCATCATGTCGAATTGCTCGATCCCGACAGCACCTTCCTCGTCGAGTTCCATCGCGCAGGGGCCGCCCCATGACACGGACACTCGCGGCCACACTCTTCATCTGGGCCGGGGTCCTGGCCGGCGTGTCTTTTGTCGCGACGCCGGCGAAGTTCCTGGCGCCGAGCCTGCCCATGGCTCAGGCCCTCGATGTCGGCCGCTGGACGTTCCATGTCCTTGCCTGGATCGAATGGAGCTTTGTCGCCGGTGTCATGGCAATGCTCGCCGTCGCCTGGCGCTCGGGTGCGCGTGGCCGCGGCCTTGTTGGAACGCTCATTGTCGTCAGCACGGTTGTCCTCGCAGCGGAAACCTTCGTGCTGCGGCCCCAACTTGACGCCCGCGTGCTGCGCATCATGGCAGGAGACAGCGTGCTGCCGAGCCAGGCGCACAACCTCTACATCGCGCTCGAAGCCCTGCGACTGGCCTTGATCCTGCCTGCCGGAATCGTGGCGATCCGGTCTATGGAAGGTAAGCGCACATGAGCCGCGATCCGCGCTGCGCAAGGACGGCACGCGCCTCTCGGTCGAGTTCTCAATCCTGCCGTTCCGCGACCAGCACGGGGCAATCACCGGCATGGGTGCAATCATGCGCGACGTCACAAAGCGGTTCGAGGAACTGAAGGCGCTGCGCAAGGCTGCGGCCGGGCGCACCTAGATCAACGCCAAGAGCAGGCTCCATCATGGATGATCTCACCATCGCACGGGCGCTGCATGTCCTCGCCATCGTGCACTGGATCGGCGGCGTCTCGATGGTGACATTGGTGCTACTGCCTGGATTGATCCGGACCGTCCCAGCGTCCGAGCGACTCACACTGTTCGAGCTGATCGAGGGCCGCTTCGCCTTCCAGGCCCGCATCTCGACGGTGCTGGCCGGTGCCAGCGGGTTCTGGATGACGCATCGCCTTGCCGCCTGGGACCGCTTCGCCGATCCGCGGTTCTGGTGGATGCATGCCATGGTCGCCGTCTGGGCAATTTTACGGTCGTCCTGTTCCTCGCCGAGCCGCTATTCCTGCACCGCTGGTTCCATGAGCGTGCCACGCGTGATCCGGACGGCACGTTCCGCCTCGTGCTTCGCCTCCACGTTGTCCTGTTAACTGCCAGTTTGGTCACCGTCGCCGCAGGAATGCTTGGCGCTCACGGCGCGCTCTATTGAGTGAGAATGCGCATCACCCCGCGACTTGACGCGCCCACCTACTCCTCTTCGGTTGGCACAGAGGTCCGCTGATTTGCGGTACCTGTGATGAGCGGGCGCAAACGCGCCATTTCAGCAACCACGAAGTCGCAGAACGCGCGCACGCGGGGCGTGCGCTTGAGGTCCGCGTGGATGACCAGGTAGAGCTTGGTGTCGATCTCTGGGATCGACTCCAGCACCGGCTCGAGACCGTCCTCCGCCCCGCCCAGCAGCATCGGCAACGGCGCCAAGCCGGCGCCTGACTTTACGGCTGCCAGCACACCCAACATCGAATTGGCGCGGATCGCGATCGTTGCCTTCGGTGCCACTTCGCGGAGCCAGCGCGCCGCGTGATTGTCGGCAAGTTCTCCGGCAAACTCGATGATCGCGTGCTGGTCGAGGTCCTCCCATCGTTGCGGCCGGCTGTGGCGCTTGATGTAGGACCGGCTCGCGAACACAGCCCACGGCGAATTGGCGATCCTGCGCGCAATGAGCTGATCATCTCCGGGCTCATGAATGCGCAGCGCCACCTCGGCCTCTCCCTTAGCGAGATCCAAACGGCGATCCGTCATAATGAGATCAACACGCAGCCCGGGATGCTTCTCGCGGAAGGCCTCGAGCACCGGCGCAAGCAGCCGCGACGCCAACCCTTCCGGGCAGGTCACCCGCAGCGTTCCCGTCAGCTCCTCCCCCGCCGACATGAGCTGCCGCTGGAACGCCTCGACGGATCGCTCGACGTCGACGGCGTGCGGGAGAAGCGCCTTGCCGAGCTCGGTCAAGCGGTAGCCCGTCGGATTATGCTCGACGAGCTTGCGCTCGATGCGCTCCTCGAGCGCAGCAAGGCGCCGCTGCACCGTCGGTTGGCTGACGCCCAGGGCCTTCGCCGCCGACAGCGTGCTGCCTTCGCGCGCGATGGCCAGCAGGTAGCGCAGATCATTCCAGTCGAACATCGTCAGGCTCAACAGTTCTGTCGGGCAGTCGAACAATCTTGTGGCTGCCGGACCCGCCAGCCCCGGTGTTACGCACCTTTGCCGACACCGAACAACCCAAGGCAACAGGAGACTAGCACATGACCCGCCCAGCAGCGCTCAATCCTGACATCGCTCCAGAACTCCCCCAAGCAAAACCGCTGGCGGCCCGGCTCAGCCGCCGGGGCGTACTCGGTGGCGCGGTGGCGGCATCTGCCGCGACCGTGCTGCCACCACTTCCCGGCTCGGCCATCGCCCAGGTCGCCATGGGGCCGCTGCTGATCAATCCCGCCGAGGAAACCATCCGTCTCGGGCCGCTGGCGGTCCGCTTCCTCGTCACCGGCAGCAATTCGAGCGGCAGCGTAGCGGCCTTCGAAATGAGGGTCCCCGGCAAGCAGCGCCTGATGGCTCCGGCCCACAGCCACGACAAATACGAGGAGACGATCTACGGCATCGACGGCGTACTGACCTGGACCGTCAACGGTACACGGTTCGAGGTCGGACCGGGACAAGCGCTGTGCATTCCTCGCGGCGCCGTCCACCGCTTCGACAATCTCGGCAACGCCGACGTGAAGGCGCTCTGCGTGATCAGCCCGGCCGCCATCGGCCCCGAGTTCTTCCGTGAGTCCGCCAAGGTCATCAATGCGGCGACCGCTGGTCCGCCGGACCGCGTCAAGATGGCCGAGATCATGCGCCGCCACGGCCTGACACCGGCACCGCCTCCTTAGCAGATCGGCACGTCCGACAATCGATGGAGACAATCACCGGCGGCCCGTCGTAGCCGCCGAGGCTGAAGCACGCGCCGATCGCAAGCGGCGCGCATCCTGAAGCGAGAAGGAATGGCAGACATGCTCGTGCACACCCCGCACCTCGACTCAGAACGGCAATGCCGGATGTTCTGTCGTCGCATCCGCACCGACTTCGGCGACCTGGCCGTGCGACCCCTTGGCCCGGCCGACGCCGTAATGGCGCAGGCGTTCATCACCGGCCTGTCTGGGACATCGCGCTATTTCCGCTTCTTTCAGGCCCTCAAATGCCTCCCACCAGCCATGCTGGATCGCTGCACCTGCATCGACCATGTGACCCAGGTCGCCCTGGCCGCCCTGCATGATCGCGACGGAAGGCCGAGCATGGTCGCCGAAGCGCGCTACGTCGTGGCCGCCGATAGCCGGTCCGCGGAGTTTGCGTTGGCGGTGGCAGACCACTGGCAGCGCCGCGGCGTGGCCACGCAGTTGATGGCGACGCTCGAGCGCATTGCTGCTGCGGCCGGCATCACGCGTCTCACGGCCGATTGCCTGGCCGTCAACGCGGGCTTTGTGAGCCTTGCCCGCTCGCTTGGCTACCGGGTGCACGCCGATGGGAGTGATCGCAGCCTGCTGCGCATTGAGAAGGATATCCGTGAGGGCAGACGAACAAGGGTCGCCAGCTTCGACAACGCCATGTGCGCAATCGGGTCCGCGTCGCATTGGTAGCCGCCAGCATTGGATGAACCCTGAGGAGAACGGTGATGTTCCATATTCTGCATCCAAGCGAACAACAACGAGGTGCAATTGCGGCCGTGGAGTTCGAAGGCGGTCGGTACGATGCCGGGATTTCCTTCTTTATTGGCGATCTCGAGCCGGGCCGAGGACCGGGCATGCACACGCATCCCTACAGTGAAACCTGCATCGTCCACGCCGGCCAGGTGGAAGCGATCATCGACGGGCAATTGGTTGTCGCAGGTCCGGGCGACATCATCGTCATCAAGGCCGAGACGCCGCACCGGTTTACCGCCATCGGCGACGACCGGCTCGTCGCGGTCTGCATTCACGCGTCCGATCGCTTCATTATCGACTGGGTGCGCGACGGCTTCAGCTCCTGAGCATTTGGGGTGATCGAAGAGCGGGCTCGAAGGCAAATGAGCATCTCGGTTTTGGTTAGACGCTGATACCGCAGCATCGCGTCGACCAGGCTGTGGACAGATCGCCCTTTCTGCATTGTCGATCTGCGACGTCAACCCGGCGTGTCGGCAATACGCCAGCGCCAAGTGGTGGATGACACCACCCGCCATGCGCCGCCCCCGCCCCTCTCCTTCCGCTCGGAGTTCGCGTAGGAAGGTGCTGCGAGGCTTGGGCTTGGCACCAAGTAGTCGTGGTGGATCTGGCGCATCGCCAGTGCGATGCACTTGTCCGGTTCCACGTCACGGACTGCTTTGCCGAAGCACAAGCGGCGCGTAGGCGACGACGAAGCCTCCGAAAGCAGCGACCCAGGCCATCGCGGAAAGATGAAGCATCGGCTCGCGCAGCAGGTCGAACGCGGCCGAGATGCGTGCCAGCGCTGCGATCAGGACCGCGAGATAGATGAGCTGGATCGGGCGCGAGGCTGTCAATCGCCGACCGGTATGTCCAAGGCTGGCGCGCGTCATGACCGCCAGCGTCATCATGCCGATTGCTCCGGTCGTCCAACCGTGAAGGGCACCGGTCTGCGCGACGACATCCGGTCGCAGGATGCCCAACGCCAGGAGGAAGAAGCCCACCGGGACGAAGGCGTAGGCGACATGAAGGATGAGGACGAGCTTCTCTGCGCTCGTCCGATCACCCGCCCACCGTGCGAGACGCACGATATTCAGTGTGCCGGCGATGAGGCTGAGCGCTGCTGTCGCAATGCTCTCCGGCGCGAAGATCCAGGACGCGAGTGCAAGGCCGCTACCCAACATCACCGCGACGTCGAACCGATCGAATGGTGTCGGCAATCGGCCGGGACCGCGACGTGCGAGCCAGTTCCGCGTGAAGCTCGGAATGATGCGGCCGCCGATCAGCATGATTAACATAATTGACGCACCGATTCCGAGGCGCGAGCCATGTCCGGCCCCGACCCCGGTACTGGCTTCGAGGTGAAACAGCCCGTTGCCGATCAGGAGAAGCGCAACGCCTGCCAACACCTTTAGGTTCCTGGTGTTGCCACTGGCGATGATCTCGCGCGCGATCACACTGCCGAGAGCCGCAAGAAAGGCCATGTCGATCGCCGCTGCGAACCAGGCCCCCAAAAGATGCGAGAAGAAAACGGCCATGCGTCCCGCGACCCAAGCGAAGAATAGGATCGCCAAACGGGCGCCAACCACGGGAAGGCGTCCCGTCCAGTTTGGTACAGCGGTAAGCAGAAAGCCGGCGACGATCGCCGGAACGTAGCCGTAGATCAGCTCGTGGGTGTGCCATTCGAGGGGCGCGAGCGTGCTCGGCAAATGAAGATGACCGCTCAAGATCGGCAGCCACAGCGCCACAGCAATGGCCGCCCACAAGGCCCCGAACAGGAAGAACGGGCGAAAGCCGTAGCTGAACAGCGCAGGTCCCTTGTACGCGCGAATCTGTGCCGCACTCGTGCTCATGGCCGTATCCTGCCTGCGCTCGTATTGTGATGACGTGCGGCTGGCGCCATGCGGGCGCCCGTCGCCCCATGCTGCGACGGAGAGTGACAGCAGATGCCGGCGCGAGCGCTTTGGCTTACCCTTGGTCTCGCCTCGACGGCTTGCGGCATCGTCGGCGTCGTCCTCCCGCTCGTTCCCACCACACCCTTTCTCCTGCTCGCCGCGTATGCGTTCGCCCGATCATCCCCGCGACTTCACAACTGGCTCCTGACACATCCACGCATGGGGCCGCCCATCGCCCGTTGGAACAATCACGGTGCAATTAATCGTCGCGTGAAGCTGGCTGCCGTGGCGGTCATGGCGGCGACCTTCCTGATGAGTGCAATTTTCGGCGTTGCCGGCATAATTCTGCTGATCCAGGCGATCACCCTCGGGGGTGCGGCGACGTTCGTCCTCACGCGTCCCGACGGCCCGCGGAGCCCCTAGCGGCAAGCGCTATCGAGGCGCGATTATCGCCGGGCCAGCTTCGCCAACATGCGGGCTCTCGACGAGACCGAGGTGGCCGCATTCATGTGTCCCATTCAGGAGCAGATCGTCGAGGCTGTACTCTGCCGCGATATCGTCGGCGAAGCGGCGCCAGACATCGAGATTGGCGTACGGCACGGCCACGAGAACAGGGATCTCTCGCTCGACCGCCTCCGCGATCAGCGACCTGCATCCGCCGCCTTCGCACTCCGTCTTGCCGAACTTGTTGACCACCAGTAGGTCCGGCTTCGTTGCCATGGCCTGCTGAACGCGGCCGACGGCCCCGAGCAAGGCGTCCACGTCCAGCCGGCAGCCGCGTGCGCCTTCGCCGCGATCCTGCGAGACTGCGATCATGTCGCCGGTCGTCAGATCCTCCATCAGCATATCGCAACGTGACCGGCCGGCACGCACCCTGTCCCGCTGAATGAGGCCTGCAAGCCGAAAGCCCGCGGATCCGAGCTCGGAGGTGATTGCATCGATAAGTGGCGCGATTCGCGCGCCATCACCGTAGACGATGGCAGTGATGGGGGCAGTGGTTTGAAGAGCGGGCATGATAAGCTCCAATGTTTCGATCCCGTCGCGCGATGGTGATCTCGCCATCATCGCGCGTCTGCTTTCGGGAGGCGTTCGGCTCCGCCATCGGCGCAGCCGCAGCAGGGTCGCGCCACTTCGTCGAGAGGCGCAATCGCCGCGAACACATCCATCGCCTGTCGGCGCATGGCGCTCACGGGCTCGACGGGATCGATCACCCGCTGATCTATGGAGGGCAGGGCATCCCGCTCTGCGATGGAGGAGAGGTGCGGGCCGAGATCGCGGAGAAGACCGTCATGGATGGCATAGATCCAGCCGTGCACGTGCAGCGGCTGGCCGCGCGACCAGGCATTCTCCACGATCGGCGTCGCTGCGACGCGACGCACCTGCATCTCGATGTTGATCTCGCAAAGGCGGTCCAGTCTCGCCGTGCCATTGGAGCTGGAGTCGATGTGCGCGCGATGCTTGTGATACATCATCGTCAGCGGCTGCAGCCAATGATCGAGCATCGAGCCGCGCTGGTCGGCAAGCACCTGCCGCACGCCGCCGCATCCGTAGTGACCGCAAACGATGACATGCTCCACATTGAGATGCTCGATCGCGAACTCGAGGACCGACAGAATGTTCATGTCGCTCGTGTGCACCATGTTGGCGATATTGCGGTGAACGAACACCTCTCCGGGATCCACGCCTAGAACATCATTGGCGGGGACGCGGCTGTCCGAGCAGCCAAGCCACAGCAAGCGTGGCGATTGCTGCTCGGCCATGCGCCTGAAGAAGCCCGGATCGTCACGGGTCTTGCGGTCGACCCAGGCGACGTTCTGGTCGAAGAGATGATCGAGCGTCTGTGACATGGCCTTGCTCTCGAACCGAACTTCAGCCGGCAGGGTGCGCGTGTCCGCCGCACGTACAGCCTGCGTGCGGTTGGGGGTGTGATTCGAGTGCATCTGCCTTGAGCGCCCATCGGAGCATCCGCTCGAGTGCCTCGCGGGAAGGGTCCTGGCTGCGTTCCATCGCATTCATCAGGCCAAGCCAATCTTCATCATCTGCCAGTGCGGCGAAGCGCCGGGCGGCGTTGGCGACGTACTCGCCGGGCGTTTCCTCGTGGCGCTCGCCAGCGGCGCGAATCTGAGAGAAAAGCACGACATCTCCAAGCGCCTCGAGGGCGGCGGCAGCATCGTCCTCGAACTCGAGATGATCCATGAGTGTGCCGAGCTGCATGATCTGCTTCCTATTGGACGAGCGGTGTGGCGCTGCCGTCGAGGGCGACGCCGGTGATCTCGGCGCGGCCGGCGAGGAGCGAGATGTATTGACGGATGGCGACGCGGCGCACTTTCTCGCCGAGCCATGCCGCAATGCGCGGTTGCGCGATCTCATACGGCAGATCACGACCCTCGATGCGCCGATCGAGCACCACGATGTGGAAGCCGTACCTCGTTTCGATCGGCTCGCGGGCGATCTCGCCGACAGGGAGCGAGGATAGCGCGCGCTCGAACTCAGGCACGGTCTGTCCTGGCCCGATCTGCCCGAGATTGCCCCCTGTCTTTCCCGAGGGGCAGGCCGAAGCCGTCCGCGCCACCTCGCCGAATGCCGATGGCTCCGCTTTCAGGGCGCCAATGATGGCCTCGGCCTGGCTGCGCGCCTCGTTACGTGAGCTGCGATTGTCAGGCGCGGCCGCGAGGAGGATGTGCCGCACCTCGTAGAGGTCCGGTGAGCGGAACCGCTTGTGGTTCATTTCATAGTAGCGCCGGCAAGTCGCGTCGTCGGCCTCCGGCGTCACCACTTCCTGTTCGACGAGCCGCCGAACGAGTGATTCCTCATCTGTTTCGCGCCGCCCGTCGGAGTCCTTGATCGGCTGAGGCGCGATCCCGATGCGTCGTGCCTCCTGCAGAAGCAGCTCACGCACGACGAGTGCGCGGGCGGCGCTCAACCAAGCCTCAATGGGCTTCGATGCCGGATGGTTCTGCGTCTCGCGCGCAATGGCGGCTCGCGGAATGACGACGCCGTTGACGCCGACAGTCTTCTGCTTCGTCGTGATCACCGGCTTGATGGCGCAGCCGGCAGATGCAGCA
Source organism: Pseudomonadota bacterium (assembly GCA_023410905.1). Taxonomy (GTDB): domain Bacteria; phylum Pseudomonadota; class Alphaproteobacteria; order Rhizobiales; family Hyphomicrobiaceae. The sequence continues at coordinate 1,993 of JAEYPL010000234.1, read as the reverse complement.
TGAGTGCTCATGGCGGTCACTCCGCAGGTTCCATGGGACGCCGCACGCCGCCTGAGGCCAGCGGCTTGCGGGTCCGTACCACCTGATAGCCACGCCGGCCGAGATACCAGACCGGCGCCGACCAGATGTGCACGAGACGTGAGAAGGGAAAGACGAGGAAGATGGTCATCCCGAGCACGAGATGCGCAAGGAATGGCCACTCCAGCCCTTGAAGGGTCGCGGGATCGACGGGCTGGAGCGTCACAATGCCCTGCGCCCAGTGCGACAGGGTCAGCATCGCCGATCCATCGCGATGTCCGAGCGAGGAGGGCAGTGTCAGCAGGCCGAGCACGAGCTGAACCCAAAGGATCAGCAGAACGGCGATGTCCATCACCGTGGATGTCTGACGAATGCGCGGATCGAAGAGCCGGCGATGGAGCAGAAGCGTGAGGCCTATGAAGCAGGCCGTACCTGCGATGCCGCCCGCGATCACAGCTATGAGCTGCTTCTGTGGCACGGTCATTACGAGCGTGTAGACGGATGTTGGTGTGAGCAGGCCGACGGTGTGTCCGAACACGAGGAATAGAATGCCGAAATGGAAGAGGTTCGATCCCCAGTAGAGCTGGCGCTTGCGCAGCATCTGGCTCGAGCTGGCCTTCCAGCTGTACTGATCGCGATCGAAGCGGATCAGGCTGCCGATGATGAAGGTCGTCAGGCAGAAGTAGGGATACCAGACGAAGAGGATGCGGAAGATCGCGTCGCGCATGGTGGTGGCTCCTTACGCGCGGTGAGCTGGCGAAGTCGTGACGACCGTGCGCGGCCCACTGCCTGGAACGGGTTCCGTGCCCGGTGCGGGACGTCGGGCCTGCCGCAGCTTCGAGGCCAGGCTGTCGACGCCGCATGCGTTCTTCGCGGCGCCGGGACCGAAGGTGACTTCCTCGTCCTCCCACGCTGCATCCAGCGCCTCGAGATCGTCAGGTTCCGGGTCGGGCTCCTCGCGGAGAGCCGCCAGCGCTGCTTCGTCGAGCTTGGCCTTCGACAGGGCAACGAGTGCTGCAAACACGGCTTCGTAGGGCGACTTGCGCTTGGCCAGTCGCTCACGCAGCGCGGCGAAGACATGCCCGGGCTGACCGACCAGCTCGAGTGCCTCGGCCGGCGCGCGTGTCGCCGCATACTCGAGGAACAGCGGCAGGAAATCCGGCAGCTCCGTGGTCGTCGGCGAATAACCGCCATCCTCGTAGAGCTTGATCAGGTCGACCATGGCTTGGCCGCGATCGCGGCTTTCGCCGTGCACATGCTCGAACAGGTGAAGCGACAGGGAGCGCGTTCGGTCGAACAGCAGGATGTAGCGCTCCTGTGCATCGAAGAGGTCACGCCCGGCGATGTCGTCGATGAGCGCGGCGACGGCCGGCCGGTGGCGCCCCGGCAGGATGGTCTCCTTTGCGAGAATCGACTTGAGTTCATTTGCGGCGATCTGCAGTTCGTCAGAAGGATAGGTCAGCAAAGCCGAGAGCACCTTGAGCGTCCGCATGGTTCAGGCCTCCACTTTCTTGCGGTCGTTCTTGAGCTTCACGCCGCCGAACAGGTTGAGCTTGTTGTCGCTCGGCATACAGCCGTCGCCGAACGTGAACCCACATTGGCCGCGCAGCTCGTAGGCGTCCTCCGTGACCTCGCGGTGCGTCGTCGGAATGACGAAGCGGTCCTCATAGTTCGCGATTGCCATCACGTGATACATCTCCTCGATCTGCTGACCGCTCAGGCCGACCTTCTTCGCGATGGCCTCGTCGATCACGCCGTCGATGGTTTTCGCACGCATGTAGGTGCGCATCGCGATCATGCGCTCGAGCCCCGTTGCGACCGGCTTCTCATCACCGGCAGTCAGCAGGTTCGCGAGGTACTTGAGAGGAATGCGCAGCGAGCGCACATCCGGCATCGCGCCATCGACGCCCATCTTGCCGGCTTCGGCGGCGGCCGTGATGGGCGAGAGCGGCGGCACGTACCAGACCATGGGCAG
>JAEYPL010000353.1 GCA_023410905.1 Pseudomonadota bacterium | reverse complement strand
GAATGTAGCGCTCCTGCCCATCGAAGAGATCGCGCCCGGCGATATCGTCGATGAGGGCTCCGACGGCGGCGCGATCATGCCGCTTCAGAACATTCTCGCGCACGAGAATGTTCTTCATCTCTGGCGCGGCGGCGATGAGATCGTCACTCGGATAAGTGAGAAGTGCGGAGAGGACTTTGAGCGTCTTCATGTTCAGGCCTCCACCTTCGGGCGCTCGTTCTTGAGCTTGACGCCGCCGAACAGGTTCACGCGGTTGTCGCTCGGCATGCAGCCATCGCCGAACGTGAAGCCGCATTGACCGCGAAGCTCGTAGGCATCCTCGGTGACTTCACGATGGGTGGTCGGGATGACGAACCGGTCTTCGTAATTGGCGATCGCCATTACGTGGTACATCTCCTCGATTTGCAGGCCGGTAAGCCCGACCTTCCTCGCGATCGCCTCGTCGATCACGCCGTCGATCGTCTTCGCCCGCATGTAGGCGCGCATGGCGAGCATCCGCTCGAGGCCTGTCGCGACGGGCCTCTCGTCGCCCGCGGTCAGCAGGTTCGCGAGATACTTGAGCGGGATGCGCAGCGAGCGCACGTCGGGCATCGCGCCGTCGATGCCCATCTTGCCGGCTTCTGCGGCCGCCGTGATTGGCGAGAGCGGCGGCACGTACCAGACCATGGGCAGCGTGCGATACTCGGGATGAAGCGGGAAGGCGACCTTCCATTCCATGGCCATCTTCCAGATCGGCGATTTCCGCGCCGCCTCAAGCCACGCATCGGGCACGCCATCGGCGCGCGCTTGCGAGATCACGCTCGGATCGCTCGGATCGAGAAACAATCCGAGCTGCGCCTCGTAGAGATCCTTCTCGTCGGGAGCGCTCGCGGCTTCCTCGATGCGGTCGGCATCATAGAGAACGACTCCGAGATAGCGGATGCGCCCGACGCATGTTTCGGAGCAGACGGTCGGCTGCCCAGCTTCGATGCGCGGATAGCAGAAGATGCACTTCTCGCTCTTGCCGCTCGACCAGTTGAAATAGATCTTCTTGTATGGGCAGCCGGAGACGCACATGCGCCACCCGCGGCACTTGTCCTGATCGATGAGGACGATGCCATCTTCCTCGCGCTTGTAGATGGCGCCGGACGGGCACGCCGCGACGCAGGTCGGATTGAGGCAGTGCTCGCAGAGTCGCGGCAGATACATCATGAACGTATTTTCGAACTGCCCGTAGATCTCCTTCTGCACACCCTCGAAGTTCACGTCGGCCGAACGCTTGGAAAACTCGCCGCCGAGAATTTCCTCCCAGTTCGGCCCCCACTCGATCTTCTCCATGCGTTCGCCCGACACCAGCGAGCGCGGTCGCGCGGTCGGGAACGCCTGGAGCTCCGGCGCCTTCTGAAGGTGCTCGTAGTCGAAGGTGAAGGGCTCGTAGTAGTCGTCGAGCTCGGGCAGGTCGGGATTGGCGAAGATGTTGGCGAGGACGCGCCACTTGCCACCGATCTTCGGCTCGATCTTGCCGTTGCGCTTGCGCTTCCAGCCGCCGTTCCAGCGTTCCTGGTTCTCCCATTCCTTCGGGTAGCCGATGCCCGGCTTCGTCTCGACGTTGTTGAACCAGGCGTATTCCATGCCCTCGCGGCTGGTCCACACGTTCTTGCACGTCACCGAGCACGTATGACAGCCAATGCACTTGTCGAGGTTGAGCACCATCGCAATCTGAGCGCGGACCTTCATCTGCCTTGTTCCTCTTATTCGGCGGCCTGGACAGCGGGTGCGGCCCCTAGCGGGCGCTCGAGCCAGTCGACGCTGCTGAGCTTGCGCACGACGACGAACTCGTCGCGGTTTGTTCCGATCGTGCCGTAGTAGTTGAAGCCATAGGCGAGCTGGACATACCCGCCGATCATGTGGGTCGGCTTCAGAACGGCGCGCGTCACCGAGTTATGGATGCCGCCACGCTGCCCGGTCATCTCGGAGCCCGGCACGTTCACGATCTTCTCCTGCGCGTGGTACATGAAGATCGTGCCTTCCTTCATGCGCTGAGAAACGACCGCGCGTGCCACCAGCGCGCCATTGCTGTTGTAGGCTTCGACCCAATCGTTATCGACGAGCCCTGCCTTGCGTGCATCGACTTCGGAGAGCCATACGATGGGACCTCCGCGCGACAGCGTGAGCATGAGCAGGTTGTCGGTGTAAGTGGAGTGGATGCCCCATTTCTGGTGTGGCGTGATGAAATTCAGCACCACTTCCTTTTCGCCATTGGGCTTCATGCCCTGCACGGGCTTGATCGTGCGCAGGTCGACGGGCGGACGATAGACGCAGAAGCCCTCGCCAAAGGCGCGCATCCAGAGGTGATCCTGATAGAGCTGCTGGCGACCCGTCAGCGTGCGCCACGGGATCAGCTCATGGACGTTCGTGTAGCCGGCGTTGTAACAGACCTTTTCGCTCTCGAGCCCGGACCAGGTCGGGGCGGAGATGATCTTGCGCGGCTGCGCGACGACGTCGCGGAAGCGGATCTTCTCATCCTCCTTGGGCAGCGCGAGGTGCGCGTGCTGCCGTCCGGTGGTCTTCGAGAGTGCTTCCCAGGACTTCACTGCGACCTCGCCGTTGGTTTCCGGCGCGAGCATGAGCAGAACTTCCGCCGCATCGATGTCGCTGTCGATGCGCGCCATTCCCTTGGTCGCTCCCTCCTCGGTCACGACACCGTTGAGATGCTTGAGATGTTCGACCTCGTGCCCGGTCTGCCAGGCAATGCCCTTGATGCCGTTCCCGACCTTCTCCATGAGCGGGCCGAGGGCTGTGAAGCGCTTGTAGAGGTTCGGATAGTCGCGCTCGACCACTGCGACTGCGGGCATGGTCTTGCCGGGGATCGGCTCACAGGCGCCTGACTTCCAGTCCTTGGGTTCGAACGCCTGCGCGATCTCGCCGGGACTGTCGTGCATGATGGGCGTGAGGACGACGTCCTTCTCGACGCCGAGCACTTCAGGCGCCACGCGCGAGAAGGCCTTCGCTATGGCCTTATAGATCTCCCAATCCGACTTCGCTTCCCAGGCGGGGTCCACCGCGCCGGTCAGCGGATGGATGAACGGGTGCATGTCGGAGGTATTGAGATCGTTCTTCTCGTACCACGTCGCGGTCGGGAGCACGATGTCGGAGTAGACGCACGTCGTCGACATGCGAAAGTCGAGCGTCACCAGCAGGTCGAGTTTGCCGCGTGGGGCGTCATCGTGCCAGCGCACTTCCTTCGGCTTCTCGCGACCTTCCTCGCCGAGGTCCTTGCCAAGCACGCCGTGTGATGTGCCGAGCAGGTGCTTAAGGAAATACTCGTGCCCCTTGCCGGAACTGCCGAGAATGTTCGAGCGCCATACGAACATGTTGCGCGGGAAGTTCTGCGGGCTGTCGGGATCCTCCCACGCGAAGGACAAATCGCCAGACTTCAACGCCCCGGCGACGTAGTCCTTCGCTTCGAGCCTGGCATCCGCTGCCTTCTTCGCGATGGAGAGCGAATTCTGCGTCAGTGTCGGATAGGCCGGCAGCCAGCCCATGCGGTTGGCGCGGATATTGTAGTCGATAATCGCACCATCCCATGGTCCCGCGGGCGCGGTCGGTGAGAGGATGTCCGTCGTGTGCATCGTCTCGTAGCGCCACTGGTCGGAGTGCACGTAGAAGAACGACGTCGAATTCTGCTGGCGCGGCGGGCGTCCCCAGTCGAGCGCGAACGCCAACGGTGCCCATCCTGCCTGCGGGCGCAGCTTTTCTTGCCCGACGTAGTGGGACCAGCCGCCCCCCGACTGGCCGATGCAGCCGCACATGACCAGCATGTTGATCACGCCGCGGTAATTCATATCGCAGTGGTACCAGTGGTTCATCGCGGCGCCAATGATCACCATGGAGCGGCCGTTGGTCTTCTCCGCATTTGTCGCGAACTCGCGCGCGACCTGGATGATCTTGTCGCGCGAGACGCCTGTGATGCGCTCGGCCCAGGCCGGCGTATAGGGTGTGTCCTCGTCATAGGACTTGGCGACGTTCTCCCCGCCGAAGCCGCGATCCACGCCGTAGTTTGCCATGAAGAGGTCGTGCACCGTCGCGACGAGGGTTTCGCCTTCGGCGAGCGTCAGCTTCTTGACCGGTACGCGACGATCGAGGACGCTCGCGTGATCCGAGTGTGTGAAGTGCTCGTGCTCGATATTGCCAAAGTAGGGAAATGCGACGTCGGCGAACTCGTCACTCACATCGGCGAGCGAGAGACGGAGTGTCGTTGCGCGACCGCCCGACTCCTTCTCCTCGATGTTCCATTTCCCTGTCTCGCCCCAGCGGAATCCGACCGAGCCGTTCGGCACGACGATCGTGGCGCTCTCTTCGTCATAGGCGACGGTCTTCCAGTCGGGATTGTTCGTCTCTCCGAGGCTCTGCGCAAAGTCGCTTGCGCGCACGAAGCGGTCCGGAACGAGGCGCCCATTCTGCCGCACGAGTCGCACCAGCATGGGCATGTCGGTGTACTGGCGCACGTAGTCGCGGAAATACCTGGCTTGGCGATCGACGTGATACTCCTTGAGGATCACGTGCCCCATGGCCATGGCGAGGGCGGCGTCCGTCCCCTGCTTCACCGAAAGCCAGATGTCGCCGAACTTGGAGGCTTCCGAGTAGTCCGGGCAGATCACGGCGCTCTTGGTGCCGCGATAGCGCGCCTCGGTATAGAAGTGCGCATCCGGCGTGCGGGTCTGCGGGACGTTCGAACCCCACAGGATGATGAAGCCGGCATTGTACCAGTCGGCGCTCTCGGGAACGTCGGTCTGTTCACCCCAGGTCTGCGGCGAGGCCGGCGGCAGATCGCAGTACCAGTCATAGAACGACATGCACACGCCGCCGAGCAGCGACAGATAGCGCGAGCCCGCCGCGTACGACACCATGGACATCGCGGGAATGGGCGAGAATCCGATGACACGATCGGGACCGTATGTCTTTGCCGTGTAGGCGTTCGCGGCGCCGATGATCTCGGTGATCTCATCCCATTTCGCGCGAACGAACCCGCCGTGACCACGCACGGAGATGTAATCGTTCCGCTTCTTCGGATCCTCGACGATGCTTTTCCAGGCCGCAACGGGTGCCATGGATTTGCGCGCCGCGCGCCAGTGCCGGAGCAGGCGCGAGCGGATCAGCGGATACTTCACGCGATTGCCGGAATAGAGGTACCAGCTATAGCTCGCACCGCGCGAGCAGCCGCGCGGCTCGTGATTGGGGAGATCAGGGCGCGTGCGCGGGTAGTCGGTCTGCTGGGTTTCCCAAGTGACGATGCCGCCCTTGACGTAGATCTTCCACGAGCAGGAGCCGGTGCAGTTCGCGCCGTGCGTCGAGCGTACAATCTTGTCGTGTTGCCAGCGACGGCGATACCCGTCTTCCCACAAGCGGTCCTCGGCCGTCGTCACGCCGTGGCCGTTGGCGAAGGGCTCGGACACCTTCCGGAAGAAGGTCAGGCGGTCGAGAAAGTGGCTCATGATCGGTCGCCTCGATTTTCAGTTGCAGCTATCTGACGGGTGTCAGGGCGGATGTCGGCGCCTGTGGCCCACCGCCGCGCTCGATATCGAAGAGAAGGCCGCCACGCCGCGTGTAGAACCACCACGTGATGGCGATGCAGGTCAGGTAGAAGACGAGGAAGCCGTAGAGTGCGGCTTCAGCGCCGCCGGTCAGGCTGATCGAGCTGCCGAAGCTCTTCGGGATGAAGAAGGCGCCGAACGCGGCGATCGCGGAGGTGAAGCCGATGATGGCGGCCGCTTCCTTGTCTGACTGCTTGACGCGGTCGAGCGCAGGGAGCTGAGGCTCGAGACGCGCGACTTCCTTGCGCATGATCGCGGGGATCATCTGGAAGGTGGAGGCATTGCCGACGCCGGTCGCGGCGAACAGGAAGAGGAAGCTCGCGAAGAATGCCGGGAACGCCGTGGGGCTGCCCTTCATGCCGATGGCATAGAGGATGCCCAGCACGCCAAGACACATCGCGATGAATACCCAGAAGGTGATGCGTCCACCACCGATGCGATCGCAGGGCTTGCCGGCAGCAGCCCGTGCGACGGCCCCGACGAGCGGCCCGAGGAAGGCGACCTGCAACGCATTCACCTCGGGAAACAGCACCTTCGTGAGCAGGGGAAACGCGGCCGAGAAGCCGATGAAGGAGCCGAACGTCCCGGTGTAGAGCCAGCACATGATCCAGTTGTGTGCCCGGCTGAAAATCACCGATTGGTCAGCGAAGCTCGCCTTCATGCTCGCGATGTCGTCCATGCCGAACCAGGCGGCGAAGGCCGATGCCGCGATGAAAGGCACGAAGACGAAGCCGGCATTCTGCAACCACAGAGTCGTGGTGACGCCGTTCACGGTTGCCGTCTGCGGATCACCGCCGAGCCAGCCGAAGACGCCGGCCGTGATCACCAACGGCACCACGAACTGCACGACGCTGACGCCGAGATTGCCGAGCCCCGCATTGATGGCGAGTGCGTTGCCCTTCTCCGACTTTGGGAAGAAGAAGGAGATGTTGGCCATGGAGGAGGCGAAGTTGCCGCCACCAAACCCGCAGAGCAGTGCGAGGCCAAGGAAGATCCAGTATGGCGTGTTCGGGTTCTGGACCGCGAAGCCCATGCCCATTGCCGGGATGAGCAGCGACCATGTCGCGAGTGTCGTCCACAAGCGGCCGCCGAAGATCGCCGGCATGAAGCTGTAGAAGATGCGCAGCGTCGCGCCGGAGAGACCCGGCAGGGCTGCCAGCCAGAAGAGCTGGTCATTGTCGAAGGCAAAGCCGACGCTCGGCAGCTTGGCGACGACGACGGACCACACCATCCACACCGCAAAGGAGAGCAGCAGGCAAGGGACCGAGATCCACAGATTGCGGCGTGCAATTGCCTTGCCGCGATCCTCCCAAAAATTCTTCTCCTCCGGCCGCCAGTCCTGGATGGCGCCTCTCGCGGCCAGAGCACCTTCCTGAGCCGTGCCGTGCACGGGCTGCATTTCGGGGAGTTCCGGCAGCTTCCGCACGGGCACGCCGGCCTCGGATGCCGAGCGCTCCATTTCGCGGATCGCGAAGTGCATCCACACGAGCGAGACAGTGACGATGAGGAACAGCAGCCAGAAGCAGCTTTGCCAGACGCCCGTCAGATCGTTGAGCGCACCGAAGGCGATCGGCAGGACGAAGCCGCCGAGCCCTCCTACGAGGCCGACGATGCCGCCGACAGCACCGACACGATCCGGATAGTAGATCGGGATGTGCTTGTAGACGGCGGCCTTGCCGAGGCTCATGAAGAAGCCGAGCACGAAAGCGACGACGACAAAGCCCACGAGTCCCATGCGCGTCGAGAATGTCACTGGGCCGTGAATGCCTTGAACGATGTACTGCGTCGGCGGATAGGACAGGACGAATGTGCACGCGACCGAGACGAGGAAGGTCCAGTACATGATGCGCCGTGCGCCGTACTTGTCGGAGAGATGTCCGCCGTACGCGCGGAAGATCGAGGCGGGGATCGAGTACAGCGCGCCGATCGCGCCGGCCGTGGCGATGTCGAGGCCGTAGACGCCGATTAGGTAGCGCGGCAGCCACAGGGCGAGCGCCACGAACGCGCCGAAGACGAAGAAATAGTAGAGCGAGAAGCGCCAGACCTGGACGCTCTTCAGCGGCCCGAGCATCGCAGACAACGGCTCCGGCTTCTGACCTGTTTCGCGGCGGCGGGCCAGATCCGGATCATCCTTGGTGAAGACGAAGAAGATGATCGCGGTGACCGCGAGCACGGCAGCCCACACGAGCGCCACGGTCTTCCAGCCGTAGGCGATCATGATGACCGGTGCGGCGAACTTCGTGACGGCCGCACCGACGTTACCGGCGCCGAAGATTCCGAGCGCAGTGCCTTGCTTCTCCTTTGGATACCACTTTACGACGTAAGCCACGCCGACCGAGAACGAACCGCCCGCGATTCCCACGCCGAGCGCGGCGAGGAGGAATGTCGGATAGTCGTAGGCGAATGTCAGTAGTGCGGTCATCGCCGCAGCGCTGAGCATAGTCAGTGTGTAAACGAGACGGCCGCCATACTGGTCCGACCAGATGCCGAGGATCAGCCGGATGAGCGACCCTGTGAGAATCGGCGTGCCGACCAGCAGTCCGAACTGCGTATCGCTGAGGCCCAGGTCCGCTTTGATTTGAATGCCGATGATGGCGAAGATCGTCCACACGGCGAAGCAGACCGTGAAGGCCAATGTGGAGAGCCAGAGCGCGCGGCCTTGATCGCTTGGATTGACTGCTGAGCTCGACATGCTCACCCCGTGTGCCTGAACGCACTGACGAGGGGAACGGTGAGGCTGGTATTCGGCGGCCTGTTTGACCTCGGTCAACCATTGCTGCAACGCGCGCACTTTCAAGTAGGACCGCAACGAATATCAAGCACTTCGGAGCTTCAATTCAGGCTTGAAGCCAGATTTAATCAAGCTTTAACATGATATAGATCAACTCACCGGCAGGCGCGGGCGGCTAGATACGGAGCAGGGAGGACTTGATATGCGCTCTGAGGAAATCGAGGAGATGCGCCGTCTGGCATTGTTCGACGGGGCCGATCCGACCCATATCGACGCACTGCTGCGCGGCTCGTTCCTGCAGCGGTTTCCGGCTCTCGTGGAACTCGCGCGCGAAGGAGAGCCTGCGGACTTCCTGCATGTGGTCGTCGATGGCCAGGTGGAGGTTTACTCTGCCTATCGCGATCGTGAGACGACTGTCGCCGTTCTCGGCCCGGGACAAAGCTTCATCGTTGCGGCCGTCATCCTCGACCGTGTCTATCTCAAGTCCGCGCGCTCCTTGACTCCGGCGCGCGTGCTGCTCATTCCGGCGGTGTCCGTGCGCAGGCTGTTCTCTGCGGATGCTGCGTTCGCGCGCGCGTTGGCGCAGGAACTCGCCTACGCCTATCGCGGTCTCGTCAAGGAGCTGAAGAACCAGAAACTGCGAACTGGTCTGCAGCGGCTGGCAAACTGGCTGCTGGCACAAGATCTGGCGACAGGCGGCACCGGCTGCTTTCCACTGCCTTTCGAGAAGAAAATCCTCGCGTCGCGGCTCGGGCTAGCCCCCGAGGTCCTCTCGCGATCATTTGCGTCCCTGCTATCGTACAATGTCATCGTGCGCGGACCGACAGTCGAGATCCGAGACAGCGAGGCGTTGCGGAGATTGGCCAAACCGACTGCCACGATCGATGATCCAACCGTTTGAAGCAGGTTCCGTGCGCGGCGCGTGATGGCAGGGCGACCGATCCTTTCAGAGTGCGGCTTGCTACCACCTCGGTACCAGTTAGCTATAGCGTGTGCGCACATCGGGATTAAGGTCTGCCGCCGCGGCTTCGTGTTCGACGACGCGAACGGGCCGCGGAACAGCTCGATACTCTAGCCCCTAAGGCGATATATCGGTTTCCAGCAATGGCGCGTTCGATTTCTCATTCTAGGATGCCGCATCGTGAGCGACTCATTGTCCAAGCAGATACGTTTGCCCCATTTTGCCCGATCACGGCCTTCGATGGCGCTCGGTTCGTCGTTCGTGGAGGATGAGCGGGCGATTTAGAGCGAAACAGCGGCCCTCCAAAGTGCAACCAACCTCGGGCCATGAACTGTGAGGGCGGCAAGAGGCATTGGGCGCACAGATCGATCACGCCCCTGACGCTCAAGTCGGCAGTTCGACAAGTACGGGAGCGTGGTGCGCTGAGATCTAAAAATATCACGACGCGCTGACCGCAAGCACGTTTCGAAAGTCCCTCGGTTTGAGTGCGATGCTGTCCAGGGTGTACTCATCGAGCGTGTCGAGAAACGCCAAAAGCGCCTTGTTCAACACGCGAGGAAGGCGGCAGCAGCCAGTGATGACGCATTGGCTGCCGGTTGCGAAGCACTCGACGAGCGCAAAGTCCGGCTCCGTATCCCGGATGACGGCGCCCAACCGAATCTCGTTGGCTGGGCGCGCAAGCCTGAGGCCGCCCGAACGGCCACGCACCGCTGTGAGATACCCGGTACGGGTAAGCAAGTTGACCACTTTCATCAAGTGAGCGCGGGAGATGCGGTAGGACGTGGCCATTTCCTCGATGGTGACGCGCCGGTCACCCGCAGCGTGCACGTACATGAGCACGCGCAGCGCGAAGTCCGAGAACGTGGTGAGCTGCATGGGTTCCTGCGTCAAGATGGATTAGATTCATCCTTGACACATCTTATTTATCGAGGCAACCATCTAATAAGATGCATCCATAATGCATCTTATGGTGGGCGTCTTGCTCGAGACATTGGAACGGCCCCGCAATGCTGAGCGCATTGCCCCTCCCGCACCCAACGCATCGAACCATCAGGTGGTTCTTCCGCAAGGGGCAGCCCCGCCTCAGAGCCCGCCCGAGGCATACGTCGAAAAGGATGACGGGCTCCTGAGAACCGCCGGCCCCATCATGATGGCGTGCTATGGCATTGCTTTCGCCGCCGCCGTGGTAACATTCATGGGCAGCGGCGAGGCTTTGTTCGCTGTGATTATCAGTATCGGCTTCGCCGTGATGTTCTTCACCATGCCGCTGCTGATGATGCGCGTGCGTGCGCGGCATGATGCGCGCTGGCAGCCGGCGGACAGCTATCGCCAAAGCGATCAGGTCGATACCTACACAGGCCCCATGGAGCGGACATCGGCCGTAACGCACATGGTCATCGTACCGATCGCCGTGGCCATTGCATTCGTCAGCTTTTCCGTTATCTGGACCGTGGTCCGCCCCTGATGGGCGGGCATGACGTCTGTCGTCACAGGACACTCAGAGATACATGAGCCGAGACCCCCACCCCAAGGCGCCAGGTATGCCGGTCGGCATCACCGAGCCGATGATCACGACACTGGTGCACACGTTCTATGCCCGCGTGCGGGCCGATCCGCTCCTCGGGCCGATCTTCAACCGGGCGATCAACGATTGGGATGCGCATCTCGCAAAGCTCTGCGCCTTCTGGTCGTCGGTGACTTTGATGACCGGTCGCTACAAAGGCATGCCCATGAAGGCGCACGCCGAGCTGGCGGAGATCACGCCGGCGCATTTCGATCGCTGGCTGGCGCTATTCCAGGCGACGGCAGTCAAGACGTGCCCGGCCGACGCGGCGGCCATCTTCGTTGACCGGGCGAATCGCATTGCGGAATCGCTCCGGCTCGGCATTGCCCTTCATAGCGGCGAAGGGATCGTGCCGCCCGTGAAGCGCGCTGCGCCGCCGCCTGCAGACTGCGAGGCGTGATGGACGCCGAGGTCAGAGCCAGGCGCGTGAAAGAACGAGCGCGTCTGAAGCAGCAGCGGCTTGCGTTGGCCTCTGCCGATCGCGTGTTCCTGACGGAGGCCATTGCGCGGAATCTCGATACCGCTCTCGCTGGCCGTACCTGCGCAAAACCTCATGCACGGCATCGGGGAACAGGCGTAATCCAGTCTCGAGGCCTGCCACGACGCATCCGAGCATTCCGTGGCGGTCACCACGTGTCGGTAGGGCTTCAGTCCGCCACCTGCGCGCCACGAGCAGAGGGATGCGCGAGCGGCCCGCAAGTATCTCGACAGTGCTGCCGAACAGGAAACGCCCCGATCGCTTCATCCCGCGGCACACCGGTCACGGTGAGATTGGCACTGCGTGCCTCGACCGTCTAGGGCTGATCTCCGTGGGATCGCTCTTGCCGATGAACCAACTGGGGATGTCTTCACGCTGCTTCGGATGTCCAGACGACGTCCTCCAATTTGCCGTCCCGCAGCATGTACATGCGATCGAATCGGTCGAAAATCTTCTCGTCATGTGTGACCGCAACCACCGCAGCTTGCTGGTCGACGGCCAACTTGCGCAACAGATCCATCGCAATCTGTGCTCGCCTTGAGTCAAGTGCTGCCGTTGGTTCATCTGCCAGGATGATGCGCGGGCGATTGGCAAGCGCGCGCGCAATCGCCACTCTCTGCGCCTCACCGCCGGAGAGCTTGGCTGGAAGCGCGTTCTTGCGCCAGCCGACCTCAAGGTAATCGAGGAGCTCGCTCGCACGCGCCTTCGCTTCTTGCGGCGATTGACCGGCGAGCTGCAACACGAGGGCGACGTTGTCGGTCGCCGTCAGGAACGGCAGCAAATTGTGAAACTGAAAGATGAAACCGATCTTCTCCAGGCGTAGCCGCCGCAGGTCCCCGCGCAACCATTTGTCATCATAGACAAGCTCGCCGTCGAGGCTCATGTGCCCGCCGGACGGATCAAGAATGCAGGCGATGATGTTGAGAAGCGTGGTCTTGCCGGAACCGGACGGCCCCCGTAAGGCCACGACCTCGCCGGGCGCCACATCGAGCGAGATGTCGCGCAAGGCATCGATGCGCGTTTCGCCATCGCCGAAATGCTTCGAGATACCCCTCAGGCGTATGAGCGCCTGCGCAGACGCTGGAGTTGTCATTTTTCAGCTCCCGAGCGCGGTGGCCGGATCGGCCTTGAGCGCGGCCCGCACGCCCAGTGCGCTGGCCAACAGGCAGACGATGACCACGACGATACCCAGGGCCAAGACGCTGTCCACCTCGAGCACGACACGGCGCGGGAAGTGATCCTTGATGGCGGCAATCAGCAAGGCACCGAACACAAAGCCCGTTAGGCCGAGCGCTAGAGCCTGCTGCACGATCATGCTGATGATGGTCCGATCTGGCGCGCCGATCAGCTTCAGCATGGCGATTTGGCGGATCTTTTCCATGGTCATCGTGTAAATGATAAGTGCGATAATGACCGTCGAGACGAGCAGAAGAATGCTTGTGAACATGCCGATCTGCCGTCGAGCCCGATCGACAAGCGATTCTGCCAGAATGCGTTCTTGCTCTGCTTGAGTGAGCGCGCCCAGATGCCGCCATCTGCGCGCCGTCTCGGCAACAGCGTTCACGCTGGCATTGGGCGCGAGCCGCGCGACGACGGCATTGACAGTGTCCCTGCTTGCGCCTTCGCTTCCCCGCGCCTGTTGCACGCGCGCAGCAGGCGGTGCCAGCTCGAACTGCAGCTTTTGCGCATCCAGCAAGGTGATGAAGACCACGGGGTCTCCGCTGGACGCCACTTGGTTTTCCGTGAGGCCCACGACCGTAAAGCCTGTGCGGCCGAGCTTGATGAGGTCGCCGATCTTCAATCTAGTGCTGCCATCAGCGACCATTTCGAACCTGCTCTTGCCAATCGCACGCCCAACCGTGATGCCGGTCGGACTTCCCGGCCGCCCGGGTTCGAAGCCGATCACGTAGAGCCTGATCTTTTTCCCGAAGCGATCGGCCTCAACAGTCTGGTAGGTCACGGATCCTGCCGCAGCCACGCCGGCGAGGCGCGCGATGCCTTCGCGGCTGTCGCCCGGGATGCGGGACGCCTCGGCAAAGGGGCCGCGCGAGCCCGCTTCCACCACCCAAAGGTCGACGCCATGGTTGCGCGCCACGGTCAGCGCATCGACGACGATCCCACGATAGATGCCGATCATCGCCAGCACGACGCTGAGCAGGAGGCTCAGGCCAAAGCAGGTGAGCAGAAACCGGAACAGGTTGTGCCGAACGTCCCGGAAAGCTAGGTTCATGGTGTCCGCTCCCGCACCGCCCGCGCCCTCTCGCCTTCACGCAGGGTGCTGCTCACTCGCGTGACGATATCGACGTCCTTGGGAAGCGCATCTCGCATCTCCAGGCGCGCATCCTCGGTCCGGTGCCCGAACGCGACCGCACGGCGCTGCAGGCGTCCGCCATCGACCGTCCACACCGTTCCCTTACTACCGTCGAAGCCGGTCACCGCCGCTTCGGGGATCAGCAGGGCTTTTGGCAGCTTTGCAACGGTGATCAGCACCTCGGCCTGCTCGCCAAGGTGGAAGCGGGGCGGGCACTGGTCGCATTTCACATAGACCCGGCGCTCTTCGGTGACACGATCGCTCTCTATGCCGATGCGGGCTACACGCGCTGGAAATATCCGGTCGGGGAGCGAACGCAGCCGTACTTCCGCCGGCTGATCCTCCTGGATCGCTCCCGAGCGCGCCTCGTCGATGTAGGCAAGAACCCACACTGAGCCGATCGAAACGATGGTAAAGATCGTGTCGCCAGACTTGATGACCGTTCCAAGCTCCTTCTGCCGGTCGACCACGAGAGCGTCATAGGGTGCCCGCAGCGTGTGCTGACTCAGGAGTGCTTCCTCGAAAGCGAGCTGTGCCCGGGCATCGGTAAGCTGTGCTCTCGCGACTTCGATGTCGTTCTCGGCAACCAGGACGTCCGCACTTGCAACATCCTCATCGCGTTGTGCTTCTTCCGCCACTTGTGTTGATGTCACCTGTCGGCTTGCCAGTTCTTGCTTGCGCCGGTTGGCTTCCAGGCGCTGTGCCAGGATCGCCTGTGCCTTGAGGGTATTGGCGTTTGCCTTCGTCAAAGTGACCTCGGCGGTCAACACCGCGGCCTTGGCCTTCGCGACCTTGGCCTCCTGCAGCGCGGAATTGAGCTGCGCAAGCACCTGACCCTTCTTAAGCAAGTCGCCATGATCCGCCTTGAGATCGACGATGGCGGCTCCGACCTCAAAGCCAATCTTGGAAACCACGCGACCTTCGACCGTGCCGAGGCCAAAGATCCGCACAGGAACGTTTTCCACCACCGAAGCGACCGTAACAACTGTGGGACGCAACAGGCTATACGCAAGCAAGATCCCCGTGGTGGCGGCAGCCGCAACGAAGAGAACGAGCCGGGTGTGCTTTCCCAAGGTCATCTGCAGTCGAATTCCTGAATGCGCGCAAGCGAACCGCACCAAAGCGCTGCGGCGCGTATTTCAACATTGATCGAGGTCAAGACGACGCTCGGGAAGCGGCGTGGGCGTCGTCGATTGACGGAATGACCTGCTCGTGTGCCTTGCGCCAGCCGAGTTCGGAAGCGAGTTGCTGCTGTGTCGCGGTGACATCATCGCTTCCGTGCGACGGCTCCAGCAGCCTGTGCGCCAGGTGGATGTCCATGCGCGAGAAGGCGACTTCCTCGATGGTATGAAACAGGTCGGTTACTCGCCGGCTGAAGGCGGTGAACACGGAACGCCCAAACTCAGACGAACGGGCAATGAGATCATCGAACGTGCCGCGTGGAATGGCGACGGCATGAATATCGGCCTCGGTGATCGCTTCCGCGAGGTAGTCCTCGCAGCCCATGAGGCACGCTGTCGTCAGCGCGCAACTCTCGCCGGCGGAGACGCGATAGAGAACGATCGCGCGCCCACCTTCTGAGACCTGCTGCACGCGGACGCTACCGTCGAGGAGTAGGAGATAACGCTCGGGTGCCTGCCCGGGGCCGTAAATGCGGCCGGCGGCCGGCAGCGTGATAACCGAGCCGCTGCGCGTGAGCACGCCGATAAGGTCAGCGCCCAACCGGGCAAGGCCGGGAAACCCTGTCAGCCATTCTGTCTTTGATTCCATTGCCTATCATCTGCCTGCTTGTCGTTGATCGGCCAAGGCTCAGCAACACCCCATGCTACATGTCGCTCGGCGATGAAGCTGTGGTCAAATTAAGTCCGTTCCCAATTTCTGCCGATCGGGGATTAGCTCCCACTAGCAGACAGGGCTATGGCCCCAACCGACCCGGCAAAGTTCCCGAATGTCGATCTTGGACCGATGCAGCGTGGGCACGTCTGGTCGCTTGAGGACTCGGATGGAGCGCGCGACCGCGTCCGGAACTGATCGCGCCTCGGCACTGTTGACGTAGATCAATGCGCAAAGTCTTCTCAGGGTTCCAGCTCAGCTCATGCTCTGAGAAGAGAGGATGTCCCATGGAAGCCATCGATATCATGACGCGCGACGTCGCCACGGTTACGCCTGAAGCCAGCGTACGCGAGGCTGCGGGCATCATGACGGAAAAGCGGGTCAGTGGATTGCCAGTCGTTGCGGCCGACGGCCGCCTCGTTGGCATACTCACGGCCAGCGACCTTCTCCACCGAGTGGAGACCGGCACCGAGAAGCGACAGTCGTGGTTCGCAAGGTTCACCGCGAACCCCGATCAGATGGCGCGCCAATATGCGAAGAGCCATGGACGCAAGGTTCATGAAGTGATGTCTCGACATGTAATCTCGGTGCGTGAGGACGCCAGCTTAAGCGAGGTTGCGGAGGTGCTTGACGCCAACAAACTCAAGCGGGTTCCTGTCGTGCGCGGTGGATCATTAGTCGGGATCATTTCGCGCGGCGACCTCGTGCGCGCGTTGAGCCAAGTGAGTGTCGGCACGCCCATAGTGACCTCTGACGACGCAACGCTCCAGCGCCATATCGTCGAACAAGTCAAAAAGCAGCACTGGCTTCAAAGTGGTTACATCAATATCACCGTAAAGGACGGTACTGTCGAAGCTTGGGGCTCGGTACCGTCTGTAGATCAGCGGAATGCACTCAAGGTTCTCATCGAGGAGTGCGCTGGCGTCGCCAGGATCGAGGATCACCTCAGGGTTGACGCTCGGAATACGGCGGCGGGCTGGGTGTAGGTTGTCGTGCCTTCCCCGCACGGCCGCGCGTTGGCATGGGAGAAGACCTGACCGCTGGTGCGTGATCGGGTCGGGACGCTGTGCTCAAATTTCTCTGCGCGTGGCTTACACAAAGAGAGATGCCATGGCCGACGCCTCAAACTTCGCCAGTGCCATTCTTGCCCAGATCGGCGGACATTGGCACCGCTTCCCATTCAATCGGCGAGCGATCGCCAAGCGTGCGCAATTCGCGCCGAATGAGTTAGAGCGCATGGGCCGGGATGTTGGCCTGGACGAGCGCGACCTGCGCACGCCTGACTGCAGACACCCTGGCCCCACTGAACTCATGCCCCAGCGATTGAAGCAACTAGGCCTCGATCCATCCTATATCAGGCATGCATTGCCGGTTGCCTATCCGGATCTTGAGAGAGTGTGCTCCCACTGCCGATCGTGGCAGCGCTGTGCGCGAGACCTCGGCAACAGAGATGTCCAGTCTGGAATGGACAGCTATTGCCTCAATGCGGGTACGATCGACGCCCTCACTGTCGAGCAGGTAAACTCTCGAAGGGCGTGACGAAAGCGAGGTCTATCGACCGCGCATGAACATCGGAGGCAGCGATGGATTGGCCCATGTATCGGCGTGTGGAGAATCGAGCGCGCCGTCTGCAGGAAATGATGCAGAGACTGGATGTCGATGCCGCCACGCTGGCGCGATTGCGTGGCGGTGATGCCTTTGCTGAGGCGCGCAGTCGGTGTCTGTTCTGCGGCACCGGCGACAAATGCTTGAGGTGGCTCGAGCAGTCTGACGTAGGAGCACGGCCCGAGTTTTGTCCCAACTTGCCGCTTTTTGAAAGCTGCCGGCGCAACGATTGACTAATCGAGCTCGGTGCTAAGGTGGGGGGACGCCTTGTGATTCTCCATGGTCCCAGTCTCTCAAGAGTTGGAGCCGCCGACAAACCCGGCTTGCGGTTCGAAAGGCCTTATGAAGAGACAGACCCTGCGACGAAATTTGAACTTAGGGCCCCCGAAGCGACTTTGCTTCTTGATCCAGGCGCAAAGCCAATTGATGACCAGATTGCCTATCTGTCACCTCCATGTTGGTCCTGCATCCAAGGCAGCAGGAGTCGGTGTCCAGCACGCCTCACACCATCGTCGACGACTTCCCGACCAAATCGGAGCCATTCATAAGCTCAAGATGAGTGATGCGGATTTCGCGCGCCTTTTGGAAGAATCCGATGGCGTGTATGATTGGATACATCTTGCCGAAGCAAGCCTGAAGCCGATTGACGCGATCGCTGCCGCATTGGCCAAGGCGGCAAAGCAATAGGCCTAGCAGACATACGATCGAACCCGCCAAGTCTGCCGTCCTTCGAGCACGGGATCGCGCGTCGTCGTCGGAGTGATCAAGCCGCGGTCCACATCCACTGTGATCGCGAACTTGTGTCAATTGTCTACAAAGGGGGCATGCCTCGCACCCGTGAGGATCTTGTCAGAAGAGGAGGCAGTTCAGACAGATCTCGCGGCAATGGTGAGACGGCATTGGTGATGGAGCAGAGTAAGAACTCGCGGATGCCGCGAACAACAGGACTCTCGCTTTAACTCCCGTGTGTGCTCCAGGATGCCGGAATGACCATCGAAAGCAAGCCGAAGCCCGCACGCGTCGAGACGCTCTCTCACGATCTGGGCCCTGATGTTGTACCGCCTCGCCGTCATTGTGGGAGCCGGGATGGTATCGCTGCGGGGATGAACCGGCCTGTGCTACGCCGAATTGGCCAGCCGGTGTCCGGAAACCTCTGGAGCGATTGCTTACGTTAAGCAGGGCTTCGGCTCCGACCGCGTTGCGCAGGTGACCGGAGTGGCTTTGGCACTCGCGATCGCAATCGCCGCTGCATCGATCGCAAGCGGAGCAGTACACTATATCAGCGTGCTCATCAGATTGCCCCCGGCGGCACTCATTGCATCGTTGGTCGCCGCCTTCACCCTGCTCGCGATGGCAGGGGTGCGGGAAAGCGCAGGCTTCGCTGCGATCATCGGTGCTCTTGAGATCTTGGGCCTCGCCTTTGGAGCAGGGTTCGGATTCGTCACTGCGCCAAGCTTCGACGTCGTAGCCATGCTGCCGTCCAGCGTCGATGCTTGGCAGGGCATCGTTGCCGGCGCCTTCATCGCATTCTTCGCCTATATCGGCTTTGAAAGCCTAGCCAATATGGCCGAGAAGACGAAGGACCCGCAGCGCACAGTACCCTACAGCATCGTCGGCGCAGTCTTGATCAGTATGCTCCTTTACGTCCTGGTGGCGGCCGCGCTCTACTTGCCGGCCGTGGAGGCCAGAACCGCTTGATCGACCTATTCCAGGGTCCGCATGCGACGCTGTTTGCCGCCGTCGGCGCATTAGCGATCGCCAATGGCGTATTGGTTTTCGCGGTCCAGCAGTGGGTGCCGCCGGTCGCAGCGACGCTTTCCCTGGGGTTGATCGCTGCGGCAGTCTCCTGACAATTGGGCCCGTACCACAGTCAGAAAAGGGTAGATGACAGCCGATCGAGAGAGGGCTCGACGGACGGGATCGAAAGCTACCGTCGTTGTCATTGCCGCGGGTCACTGGCGTCGCGTGAAACACGAAGGTGAAGTCGAAGTCGGTATCTACGAGTATGTCTTGCGCCAACCCACCCGACGGCTCCACGCAGCGGAAACCGTCATTGTGGGGATCCTCCGATTTTCCGTCGCCGTTGTTCGCCACTCTCATCGTTTGGCTCGGCTGATGCACCTGAGCCCAATCGGGTCCGGACGAGCGCCGGCCCGTGCCGCCTCCCATGGTTGACTCCCCGCCTCATTTGGGCATCCTATGGCGTGCAGCAGTGGCGGGACCGCTCCATGCCCAGCGACGGTTCATCAGCGATGATCCCGCTCCACCTCGCCAAGTTGGAAGCGGTGCTGAGTGCGGCGATAAACGCCATCATCACGATAGATGCGCGCGGTCTCATCGAAAGCGCCAACCCGGCAACTCTCCGCCTGTTTGGCTACACTTCCGATGAACTCGTCGGCGGAAACGTGAAAATCCTCATGCCCCGACCCTTCGCGGCCGAACATGACGGATATCTCGAGAAGTATCTGAAGTCTGGCGAGCGGCAGATCATCGGCATTGGGCGCGAAGTCCACGGTCGGCGAAAAGACGGCTCCACGTTTCCAGTACATCTAGCGGTGAGCGAGTTCAGCGTCCGTGGAGAACGCTATTTCGTCGGCATCATCACCGACCTCACCGAAAGCCGGGCCCAATCGCAGGCAGCCAAGCAGGCCCTGGACGACAGTGAGCGCCGCCTCGTACAGGCCCAGAAGATGGAAGCGATTGGTCTGCTCGCAGGGGGCATTGCCCACGACTTCAACAATCTTCTGACGGTCATCACAGGCAATCTCGAACTGATCGAACCGCAGCTGACTGACGAGCGGCTCCGCACCCAGCTTCAAGAGGTGCAGGACGCTGCGACAAGCGGTGCCAACCTCACGCACCGCTTGCTGGCTTTCTCCCGACAGCTGCCTCTTGCGCCACAGGCGATCGAAGTGAACACCCTGGTGCTGCGCACATCGGAGCTTCTAAGACGGACCCTCGGCGAACACATAGCGCTCGCGACCTCGCTGTCACCGGAACTCTGGCCTGTTCATGGAGACCCCGCCCAGGTGGAAAGCGCGCTGCTGAACCTCGCCATCAATGCCCGTGATGCCATGCAAGCCGGTGGGCGCCTTGTTATCGAGACGCGCAATGTAACCATCAATGCCGAGGAGAGCAGACCTGAAATCGATTTGAAGCCCGGTCGTTATGCGGCGATCGCCGTTTCAGATACGGGCTGCGGAATTCCCCCCGAACTGCGCGACCGCGTGTTCGAACCCTTCTTCACAACCAAGGGGCAGCAGAGAGGCTCCGGCCTCGGCCTCGCGATGGTCTACGGGTTCGCCAAGCAGTCCGGCGGACACGTCACTGTGGTAAGCGAGGTGGGACGTGGCACAACCTTCACGATCTACCTGCCCAAGGCCGACATCTCGGCCGAGGCACCAGTGTCGGCCAAAAGGACCGAGCCAAACGCGCATCCGTCGGAAACGCTGGTGCTGATCGTCGAGGATGACGATGCGGTGCGCCGTCTGGGCGTGATGCGGTTAGAGCATCTCGGCTATCAGGTAGCCGAAGCGAGCAGCGGCGCCCAGGCCCTCCGAATGCTCAACGAGGGGCTGAACCCAAGGCTAATCTTAAGCGATGCCATCATGCCGGGGGGCGTGTCCGGCCGCGAACTTCTGGACCGGGCCCAGATAATTGTTCCAGAAGTGAAAGTACTTCTGACGTCAGGGTACTCGGAAGACTTCATCAGCACCGGTGGAACGGGCGGGCTTGGCCACAGAATCCTGCGCAAGCCCCATGCGCTCACCGAACTTGCTGAGGCTATCCGCCAATCCCTCGCCTAGGCTCGCGCAGATTGATCAGCATCAATATCCAAGCCTGCCGCGTGCGCAATCATGCAAGCTGCCTTGCTTGCGTGAGATCCCAATGGTCTCTTCTCGGAAATTTCCAGCCCTTCGGCGGTACGCTGTCGCCGTCTTCTCCAGCGCGACGGAACTGCTAGAGGCTATTGAGGCGCTCGCTGTAACGACGCCACCCATCGACAATCCCAATCTTCTCGGCTTGCGCGATGTTGTTGGCGCGAGGGAATTGGCGGTCGACGTCCGCGCGAGCGAGCGTGGGACGCGCGAACACCAAACAATCAACTTGTCGGTGGGCGGTAACGACCAACCAGCAGTGTGTTCAGCCGGCGATCTCGCCGATGCCCTCGAAGAATGTGCGCAATCAGGAGCGGAAACGCTTGAAAAGGCGTTTGAGAATTGGATGGTGCCTAGCCAAGCCAAGCGTCTTGCGGACGATGTCAAGGCGCGCCTTCCGTTGCTTTGGGTAAGGATCAAAGCGGTCGAAGAGGAGATGTCAGTGTGCGAAGCGCTTCTTCGCGCCGCCCCAATGCGGGTCGAAGTGCATGACTTGGTTCATGTGGGACATTCATAAGGACGTTCTGCACACAATCAGAATGACAGCGCGTTTGACGGGCCGCAAGGCCTGCGGGGCTTAGGCCGCTGAACTTAATAAGTTGGACCTATGGAGGTGGTCATGCCGACACGTAATTTTGCCATCCTGACAGCATTCGCGATATCCGCGTTCGCCGTAACGTCCCTGGCCGTCGCTCAAGGTGGTCCCGGGATGATGGGCTATGGCGGCGGCCCCGGCCGTGGCTGGCACATGGGCGAGGGTTGGGGGCCGCGCTGGGGCGGGCCAGATGCCATGATCGGCCGCATCGACGGTCGCCTCGCCTATTTGAAGGCCGAACTCAAGATCACGGACGCCCAGACGCCGGCGTGGAGCAAGCTTGCTGAGACCATTCGCAGGTCGGCGGCGACACGCACCGAGCGGATGCGTGGAAAATGGAGCGGCGAAGACGCCGCCAAAACACTGGTGGAACGCCTTGAGGCGCACAAACAGTTCATGGCCGCGCGGCTGGAAGAATTGAAGCAGACCAAGGTGGCCTGGACAGAGCTCTATCAAGGTCTATCCGACAGCCAGAAGAAGGAAGCCGACGAGATCGTGCTGCCGATGATGGGTATGGGCGGGCCAGGTATGGGCATGCGTTTCTGATGGCGAGCCCCGAGCGCACTGCGGACGCGGGATAGGCTCTTGATGCTCAATCGATCTGTGCAGCTGCTCGTCGCTTTGGTTGTCAGCGTGCACCCGCTCGCAGCTTCGGCTCAGCAGAGTGTGGAATCGCGCGGCCAACAAATTGCGATGCGCGAGTGCGCACGCTGCCATAGCGTGACACGGGAGGGAGCAAGCCCCCACAAGGATGCGCCTCCCTTCCGCGATCTATCGAAAAGGTATCCGGTCGAACAGTTGGCCGAGGCGCTGGCCGAAGGCATTGTCGTTGGCCACAAGGATATGCCCGAGTTCTTGTTCGAGCCGGACGACGTCGAGGCGCTGCTAGTCTACATTGCGAGCCTGGCCAACTAGAGCCTGATAGCGCGGAGGCACGCGTTAGGCGCGCGATCCTATTTCTCGCTGAGCACGACGCCCAAACGGCAAGGCCAATGTATCGCGCGGCGAGGCCCGGTTATCGGCGCGGATCGGGTCGAACAGCAGTCTCAGTCCGTTCAGCACAACCAGCACAGTACCCCCTTCATGTCCCACCACGGCAAGCGGCAACGGCAGGTCGAAGAACAAGGCGCCGCTGACCAGAAAGAGCATGGCGCCCATGGCAAACGTCAGGTTCTGGCGGATAACCCGCGCCGTGCGCCGCGCGAGACGGTGCGCCGCCGCCAAGCGCGCCATGTCCTCCGAGAGCAGCGCGACGTCTGCGGCTTGAAGCGCGACCTCACTTCCCGCTGCTCCCATGGCAATACCGACATCCGCCCGCGCGAGAGCCGCAGCGTCGTTTACGCCATCGCCGACAAACGCCACCTTGCCGGCACTCGCCATCTCCTCGACCAACCGAACCTTGTCGCCAGGCAGCAGATCAGCCTTGATATCCGCCTCTGAAAGACCAAGCTCCTTGCCGATCCGCACGGCTACAGGCCGTCTGTCCCCGGTCATCATGGCAATCCGGACAATGCCGGCCGCGCGCAGGTGTTCGAGCGCGTACCGCGAGGTGGGACGCACCGCGTCGGCAACGGTTGCGGCGCCGAGCAGCTGGCTGCCCCGCCCCAACCAGACGACCGTTTCCGAGCCGCCGACCATGCCCTGAAAGGCCGGGTGAGCGGTATCTGCGCCCATGCGGGCAACCATGCGCGGATTGCCAGCCCAGACCTCTCCTAGCTCGTCCCGCCCGACAATGCCCTCGCTGGGATGCGTGACGACGTTCGTGACGGTGAGCGGCACCAGCGACCGCAGCTCGGCGGCGCGGCGAACGGCATCGGCAATCCCGTGCTCCGAGTGCGCCTCAAGACCCGCGAGAAGACGCAGAAAATCATCCTCAGACATCCAAGGCGAGATGACGGCGGTAACTTCCGCCTGTCCCGTTGTAAGTGTGCCCGTCTTGTCAAAGGCAAACTGACTAACGGCAGCGAAGTTCTCGAGCGCAGCCCCGCCCTTGAAAAGCACGCCCCCCCGTGCAGAGGCCGAGAGGGCCGAGAGAATGGCGGCAGGAACACTGATGACGATGGCGCACGGGCTCGCCGCGACGAGAACGACGGCCGCACGATAAAGCGCATCCCCCCACTCACGGCCGATCCCGAGCAGCGTCGCGAGAACCAAGACCGAGCCAGCGAGAACGGCGATCGTATAGCGCTGTCCAAACCAGGCGCTGAAGCGTTCCGAGGGGGCACGGGCGA
Source organism: Pseudomonadota bacterium (assembly GCA_023410905.1). Classification (GTDB taxonomy): domain Bacteria; phylum Pseudomonadota; class Alphaproteobacteria; order Rhizobiales; family Hyphomicrobiaceae. The sequence goes on along the minus strand of JAEYPL010000353.1, from coordinate 22,956 downwards.
CCTGGGCTTCCGTCACAAGCCGGATCATGCGGGCCACCGTGCTGTCGCTCGCCGTCGAAATGACGCGCATTTCCAGAACGGCACTATGGTTGACCGTGGCCTCGAAGACTTTGGCGCCGACGGATTTGCGTACGGGCATGGACTCGCCCGTAACCGTTGACTCATCGAGATGACCATCGCCGCTGAGGATTACCCCGTCCACGGGGATCTTCGCCCCCGGACGAACCACCAGAACGTCACCGACCCGAAGCTCGGCGATGGCCACCTCCTCAATGTCGCCGGATGCCGTCTTCCTAAGGGCGGTCTCGGGACGCAAGGCCATGAGCGCTTCGACCTCGCGCCGCGCCCGTCCCATGGCGAGCGTTTCCAGCGTGGTGGAAACGCTGAACAGGAAAAGGAGCACAGCGCCCTCGGCCGGTGCGCCGACCGCTGCGGCCGCGAGGGCGGCGATCACCATAAGCAGATCAACGTCGAGTGTGCGCTCTCGCCAGAGTTCAGCGAGTGCGCGCCAGGTCGCCGGAAGCCCGCCCGCAAGATAGACGAGCCCGAAGCCGAGCGACCCAAGCCCGTCCGCACCAATGTACGACGCGGCGAAGCCGAGACAAATGCCCAACAGCGCGAGGACGCTGAGAAAAATGCTGAAGCGTTCTGCGGCGCGCTCGCCCATGCAATGCCAGTTCCTTTGTCTCGGAGCCCGGTCAACGGGCCTGCGTGGCAGCTTGGCATGATTTGTCGGCGCATCCCAACAGGCTCAAAGCTGTGCCCAAGACGTGAGCATAAAGACACGCGATCGCCAGGTCCGGATACCGACCTGAGCCCAGCTAGGCCGAATCGATAAAAGCTTAAGGAGTGGGCAGCACGGGGGCAATTGCGGCACCTTGGCCACGTTTCCGGGCGTGCTGCCACTCCCGGCGCGAGTTGATGGCCAGATATCAGAACGGCCTTGAGCCGCATCAAGCAGACGTTGCCGATGCGACACTTTTCAAATGCGACATTGCGCCGGAAGCCATACCGACCCATACGTGGTCGACACTGTGTTGAATTGGTTCTACGACACCCATACGCATCCCGCAGTTGCCAAATACGAGGCGCTCGGAGGCGTCCACGGCGCTTCACCGGCTGAGAGCCCTGCGGTTCCCCTCAGTCTCGGTAAATTCATTCGGAACCATCTCAGTTGGCCTAGGACGCACTCGATGAGGCCACACTTACGTTCACAACCGACGAACGAGAACAGGGAGATTCGGTTTCTGAGCTGCAGTCTGCTCCGGTCGCTTGCCGTAAACGCCTCAATGCGTCGGCGACCGCTCTCCAGGCACCCGCACTTGCGCCCTCCACGGTCCCAAGCCCGCCAGCCCGGTCACGACAGCACGTCAAGCGTCTTGTCGGCCCAACCATCGCGCCTGCTATCACGCCAGTAGCGAGCACGAAGCCGCGGGGCGAGCCACCACGAAATGGGCAATGCCAGAAGAGACGTGCCCATCACCACAAGGGGCATAAGCGTCATCGCCATGTCCTTCAGCGGCGTGGCCAAGACGAGCACCGCACCAATGCCGAAGAACACGGCCTGGATCATCATGAAGAGAAGCGCTGCAATGCCAATGCGTACCCTCATGACCTAACCATCCGATCCGGTCCAAATCCGATCCGGTCCATGCGCACCCACGCTCTCCGCGCGCCGCCAGTTGCTACGATAGCTCTCCGGATCTATGTACGTCTTAGATCCTACGAAAACATGAGAGCGGACAGCTTCACCGCTGCCACGGCCACCACGAAGGCGGCAGCCACTACAAAAGCAAGCCGAACCGTGAGCATCTCGAAACCTCTTATGTAGCCTTTGAGCGGGAACGCGTAATCGGCCTTGGCGTTCCCTAACATGAACGCTGGCGCACCAGCTGGCAGAAATGCTGGCTAACGAGGAGGACAGCATGGCTCAACAGATTGGTGAGCGCGTATCCACAGATCGGCCGGCCAACGCGCGTGCGCGATTGCGTGGACGCTCGCTAGCCATCGTCATTGCAACACTGCTCGTAATCGGCGTTGGCGCAATCTTCCTGATGGACGTTTGGGGATTCACGAACGTCCCCGCCGTCGAAACATCGAGAACGCCGTCGCCGCCGACGGCCTCACCCAGCCAATAAGACCACTTGTGCGTAGACCGACAAACAGGGACAGGGCGATCTTGGGTTCTGGGCGGAAGCCCAATCAGGTCCGCTGCAGGTGTCTTTGACATCGCGCAAAGCCGAGACTGAACTGCACCTCCATAATAACCTAAACAGCTCCCGAAGCAGGATAAGCAATAAAGATGTCGAACACGCCGCACACACTCGCAGAAGAATTCCCGGGCCAGATGGAGGCTATCCATCAGCTCAAGGTCTCCAACCCGGAGTTTGCCGGCCTGCTGAAGGCATACGACGAAGTCAACGACCAGATCCATCTGGCCGAAACCAATGTAAAGCCCCTCGAGCACGCTTTCGAAATTAAGCTGCGCAAGCGTCGACTCAGCATCAAAGACGCCATTGCAGCGGCGCTGTCGCGGTAATCTCGGTTGGCCAGCCCGATGGCTCTTCCGATGAATTGTGCTCGTTTCACCGTGCGCGTACTGTTCCAGTGTCAGTCGATATGGAGCATCGTGAATGCCCAATACTCTTGCTGCCAAAGCCCGTCTCGAGACGCAACTCTCCGAGCTGGAAGGAAGGCGGAGCCGGATTGCCGGGAATTTGGATGAACCGCTGAGTCGCGACACGTCGGAGCAAGCGATCGAGATGGAGGACGATCAATCTCTTGAGGCGCAGGCCATACTCATCACGCGCGAGATTGCCTCGGTGAAGCGAGCGTTGGCGCGCATCGACAGCGGCACGTACGGAGAATGCGTGCGGTGCGGCAGCGAGATCGCACCTAAGCGACTCGAGGCACGGCCGGAGGCTGCTCTATGCTTTTCCTGTGCGAGCAAAGAGCAATAGCGATCATTTTTCACTCGCGCGCACTCCCGCATCGAGCCCTATCGGTGCTTTGGCCTGGGGATGTTCCCCTGGGCCGTTGGTGCTAGTGAGTCAATATAAGATAGAAGCGCCCTGATATCTGTCCGCGAAATTGTAAACATCGGCATTTCGTCGTGACCAGAAATTACACCGCGGTCACGTGCGTCGGTCAGCATGGCAATCGGGTAGCGCGTATACAAATGACAAAACGGGATGACGATTGCGTGCGGTGGTTCGTCGTTATGCGAGATCGCACGGCAATGCGAGCATCTTGCGACTGCGATTTCGTATCCACGTTTCACGTGGTCGCCCTGCGCACGCAGAGTGGCAGTGGTGAAGCACAGAAAGAGCAATGCCGTCGTGGCCAGCGATGGCCACTTACAGGCGTCTCTGAGGCGCGCCGGGAACACTCTGTGATTCATGCGGGAGATCGCGGCTCAGTAGCAGGGCACACCAGGACCGGCAATGCCGAACGGACCAACACCTTCTGGGTGACGCTGCCGAGAAGCACGGCTTTGATACCGCTGCGCCCATGAGATGCCATCATAATCAAATCCGCGCCTCGCGATTGGGCGGCGGAAATTATCGCCTCATGAGGATGGCGGTTCTCGACCTTTAGAGCGTCGGCGTTCACGCCCGCCTTGTTGGCCGCAGACAGGGCTGCAGATAGTGTGCGGTCAGCATCCGCACCCAGATATGCGAGCGCCTGGTGACGCACAGCCTCCGGCATACTTGCAAACGCACTCTCCTGATCACCGAGGGACGCAAGCGGCAGCGTCACGGTGACGAAGGTAAGACGGGCGTGCAGTGCCTCGGCCAGACGAATGCCTGCAGCAACGGCCTTGCCGGCAAGCTCTGAGCCATCAGTGGTAACGAGAATATGCTTCAAGTCGGTACCGTTGCTAGCCTGTTGAGCGGATAACATATCATATCTCACGGTCCACTTCGAGGTCACGACTCCGGAAGCGGCGCGCGCGATTTCCGGGCTGAACAATAAGGACCTCATGGATTGCCTGCAGGCGTGGTCCGGTTGAGGGCCGCAGCCTTGATCGGTTGCGCCATGTCGGGGATCCATCCCTGGACACTACCACTTCCTCATTGAAAACCTCTCCACCCCGTGATGCGCTGCGTCGGAGTATCAACCTCGCGCTTGAATATCTCTTTCCGCAGATGACCGAACTCTTGGAAGCGGTCGAAGCAAATGCGCGGAAGGTTTAGGGCAAGCCATGAGCTGAGCAGCTTCAGAAGTGGCGAAACTTAGGACCCGTCGATGCTCCGCCGGGCCCAATTCAGATGAAGCTTCCACCGCTCAGACCTCAACTATCGATGGCCGAAGGAGTTCCTCGATGCCTGCAAGAAGCGCCTCACCGGCGATACCGCCCGCGAGCCGACCTCCGATGAGGTGAAAACGCTGCGGTCCGAAGCGCGTCAGCTCAAGGCGTCGCTGGCCGAAGTCACCTTCGAGAACCGGCTGCTCAAAGCAATGCGTGATCGCGGATGGGGAGGACGGCGAATGAGATACGCCGCATCCGAGAAGCTCGATATCATCCGCACCGTCGAGACCTCGCCTGTGCCGAATATCATTCGTAATCTAGTGCTCGCCGCGCCGGCGACGCACTTCGTCATGCTCACACAGGCCGTGCTTGTTCGCGGGCCGGCCTGGGTGTCGTGTGGCCGCAGCTTCTGGCGCTCATCGTTATTAGCTCGGCGCTCTTGTTCCTCGCTCTCCGCCGCTTCAGAAAATCTCTGGATGACACTGGCAGTCACGATCTCGTCGGCCGAACTACTTACTCCTCTCGATTGCTCGATCGCCAATCTCGTGGCACGACTGTTTAAGAATGTCGAACACGCCCTGATCACCTGCTGCCGATCAATACCGACCGTGAGGTCGACTTTATTTCCTCCGCCAACGTCGAGCGCGCTGAGCCGGAGGTTTAACTCCGGCAGGCGCGTTTATGACATGTCGATAACGACACGCATGAGACCTGCGTTGTCGGGATCGCTCTCGACAGTGAAGCCGAGCTCGGAGCACATGCTGAGCATGGTGGTATTCTCGGCGAGAACCGCACCGCGCATCTCCTCTAGGCCTTCGGCCTTGGCATAGTCGATCAGGTGCTGCATCAGTCGCCATCCGAGCCCGCGGCCCTTGTGGTCGGAGCGCACGAGAATGGCATACTCGCCGTGTGTCAGGTCGGGATCGACAATCAGGCGAACGACACCGAGCAGCCTGCTCGGCGCGTCCGCCACGGCAACAAAGGCCATCTCGCGCGCGTAGTCGATCTGCGTGAAGCGGGCGAGCACCTGATGTGTCATCGCAAGGCCGGCTCCGAAGAATCGCAGGCGCCGATCCGTTGTCGAGACCTCTGCAAAGAAGTCCTCGTAGAGCAGTTCGTCCTCGGGGCGGATCGGCCGGATACGAAGGGAGCCTACTCCATCGAGCGTCGCGTCGGTTTCCCATTGAGAGGGATAGGGTCTGATCGACATCGGGACGCGTGGCTCGCGAGCGGCGTTTGCAACTCTCACGCGGGCGTCGAGGGCGATGACGCCCTTGTCGTCGGCCAGAAGGGGATTGATGTCGATCTCGCGGATTTCGGGGTGGCGTGCTGCGAGGTAGCTCAAACGCACGAGGCAATCCGCAATGCGATCGAGATCGGCGGCCGGGCGATCGCGATAGCCCTTCAGAAGTCGCAAGATGCGCGTGCGATGGATCATGTCGCGCGCGAGGTTGACATCGAGCGGGGGCAGCGCATGAGCTGTGTCGCGCAGGACTTCCACAGCGGTTCCACCGGCGCCGAACATCATCAGCGGGCCGAAGGTCGGATCGACCGACATGCCAAGGATCAGCTCATGCGCGCGAGGGCGGCGGATCATCGGCTGGACGGTGAAGCCGGCGATGCGCGCATTGGGCATGAGCTCCCCGATCCGCCGCAGCATGTCGGCGGCGGCGCGCTCCGCTTCGTCGGGATGTTCGAGACCGAGGCGGACACCGCCCACATCGGACTTGTGGGAAATGTCGTCGGAAAGGATCTTGATGACGCACGCGCCATGCTCGGCGATGATGCCGATGGCGTGCTGCTTGACCTCTTCGGGGGTTGTCGCGATGCCTGTCCGCACGATGGGGATGCCGTAGGCCGCGAGAAGTTCCTTGGCTTCCACTTCCGACAGGATCGTTCGATTGGCATCGATTGCGCCGCGAATGATGGCGCCGGCTGCATTTTCGTCGAAGGCGAGTTCGGGGAGCGAGGGTGGCGTGCGCATGAGTGCCTGCTGGGCGCGCACATAGCTGTCGAGGTGCATGAATCCCTCGATGGCTTCGCTCGGCACGGCGAAGCTTGCGATGTTGTTCGATGCGAGCAGCGCGCGCGCATCCCGGCTCGCGCCATCGCCGAGCCAGGTTGCGAGGACCGGCTTCGTCCGTGTGCCCTTGGCGCGCTGCTCGGCCAGAACATCGACAATGCGTGCTGCTATATCGGTGCTCGATGCCAGCGTCGTCGGGCAGTTCATCACGAGAACCGCGTCGGCATCCACCGAGCCGAGCACGTTTTCGAGCGCGCGGGCGTATCGTGTCGCGTCGGCATCGCCGATGATGTCGATGGGGTTGCCATGCGACCACGTCGGCGGCAGGACGGCGTCGAGCGCAGCAACGGTCTCTTCGGAGAGCGTGGCGAGCGTACCGCCGAGGTCTCCAAGCCGATCGGCCGCCATGACACCGGCGCCACCGCCATTGGTCAGGATCACAAGCCGGTCGCCGGATAGTCGCGGATGACGCGCGAGCATCTCCGCTGCGGTGAAGAGATCGTCGAGCTCGCGCACCCGCAGCACGCCCGCGCGCCGGAAGGCCGCGTCGTATGCCGCGTCGGCACCGGCGAGCGCGCCCGTGTGGGAGAGCGCCGCCTTGGCGCCAATGGCGCTGCGGCCGGATTTGACGACGATGACCGGCTTCGATCGGGCGGCGCGTCGTGCCGCCGAAAGGAACTTCGGGGCGTGCGTGACCGACTCCATGTAGAGCATGATCGACCGGCACGATGCATCGGCAGCGAGGTAGTCGAGCAGGTCGCCGAAGTCGGCGTCGGCCATGTCACCGAGCGAGACCACGTGCGAAAAGCCGATGTTGCGGCCGTGCGCCCAATCGATGATCCCGGTGATCAGCGCGCCCGACTGCGACAGGAAGGCGATGTCGCCGGCGAGGGGCTTGGGGGAAAAGCTCGCGTTGAGGCCGATCCGCGGCAGCATGAGCCCGACGCAGTTGGGGCCCTGGATGCTCAGCGTATACGGGCGGGAAGCGTCGAGCATCGCCTGCTTGAGCTCGCCGCGGATGCCCGCTGTGATGACGACCGCGGCGCGTGTTCCCTTGGCACCGAGTTCTTCGATGAGCTGCGGGATGGTCTGCGGCGGCGTGACGATGACGGCGAGATCGGAGGCGGCCGGCAGCGCGGCAATCGACGGATGGCATTCGTGACCGGCGATCGTTTGGTGCTTCGGGTTCACGAACCAGATGGGTCCGGAGAAGCCGCCGCTCAGCAGGGCCTGCGCCGTGATCAGGCCGACGCTGCCGGATCTGGGACTTGCACCGATCAGCGCGACGGAGCGGGGCGCGAGCAGAGCGTCGAAATTACGGGTGGTCATGGGGTCTCCGGAGTGAGACGGAGGTGGGATGCGACGAGACGCAGCGTCTCATCGGCGGCGCGGCCGGCATCGACAATGCGCCATGCGGGGGACATCGTGCCGATATCGTATTGCAGTTGCTTGTCGACGACGTCCGGCGTTGCATCGGAGGCATCGTTCTGCCGTGCGCCGACACGAGCCCTGAGAGTATCGCGGTCCGCCGTCAGCCAGACTCCATCGAAAGGCAATCCGAGCTGCGCTGCGACGGCCTCGATGTCGCGGCGTTCCATCTCGCTCTCGTAGACTGCATCGACGATGACTGCACGGCCCGCAGCAAGAGCCATGCGCGCCTTATCCTCGAGCACTGCATAGATGCGCGCGCTGGCTTCCCTCGTGTAGGAGTTGGCCGGCAGGCGCTCCAGCTCGCCGACGCCCGCTGCCGACTTGCGTTCGAGGTCGCTTCTGAAATGCATGGCGCCGGGTGCGCGACCGATCGATGGCGCGAGGGATGCGGCGAGGGTCGTCTTTCCCGTGCCGGAATGGCCGCCGATCGCGATCAGACGTGGTGCAGGCGGCGCGATGTATCCGAGGGTCGCGCCGAGGTACGCGCGGGCGCGTTCCAGATCGCGCGCGGCTGCTGCGGTATCCTCCTGGTTCGCCCGGTCGATCGTCACCATCGCGCGGATCGCCGCGCGGAGGCCGAAAAACAGTGGCAGGGCCGCGAGGCCTTCGAGGTCGCTTCGCTCCCCGCTGCGCCAGATATAGCGGTTCAGGACGATGTTGGCTGCGCGCCGCTGTCCATGCCGATCGAGATCCATGAGCAGGAACGCGAGGTCGTAGAGCGTATCGATCGTCGCCATCGCATCGTCGAACTCGATGGCGTCGTACAGCGCCGGTCGGCCCTGCCAGACGACGACATTGGCGAGGTGGAGATCACCATGGCAGTGGCGCACGAACCCGTCGGCGGCCCGGCGGTCGAGCAGACGCGCATTCTTGTCGGCTTCGGCAGTCAATCCGTCCGTGAGCCGGGCCACATCGTCGCGATCAAGCGCCGTGCACGCGCCGAGCGATGCGCAAACGGAGCGCACGAGCGCGCGCATGGACTCGCTGCCCGATGAACGCGGGCTGCGTTCGGCATCGGCGTGCGAGGCGTGCACGACGTCGGCCAGGCTCTTCGCCAGATCGTCCGATAGCTGGCCGTTCATCGCTAAGTGGCTGAGCAGGGCCTCCTGCCTGAAGCGCCGCATGTGAACGGCCCACTCGACAACCTCGCCGTCGCCGGCGAACGCCAGGCCCCCGCTGGCCGACCGCGTGATCGCGGCGCATTCGAGATAAAAGTCGGGCGAGAAGCGGCGGTTGATGGCGACTTCCCGCTCGCACGCCTCTCGGCGTTTCCCGAGTGTCGAAAAGTCCATGTAGTCGAAGCGTACGGCACGTTTGATTTTCCAGGCGTCGTCACCGGAGAGGAACACAAGGTTGCCGTGCGTTTCGACGCACTCGACGGGGCCCGGCCCGGTATGGGACGCGGGATCGGACAGGAAGCGGATGACCTCCGCTTGATCTTCGGGCGCTTGTGTCAGAGCCTGTCTGTTCACACGGGCGCCTCCGCGCCAGTCACGATGCCGATGCGCTTCCAACTATGCGGGCCGGCGGATCGCTGCGTTGACCCTCATCAATGGCTGGCGGCGCCGATTACCGCAAGGTTCTCTGCAGAGTCTTACGGTTCGCCGACGTGCTGTCGATTGCGAAAAGGAGAACTTGGTTCGAATGGATTCCAATGCAGGCGCTCGGAGCGGGGCACATTCAACCATCGACCGCCCCCACCATGCGCTCGAAGCCGCCGAGGTGCTCGCCGCGTTCGCGAGCCGGCCGACCGGCCTGACGAGCGCGGAGGCGGCGGAGCGTCTCGCCCGGTACGGGAAGAACGAGCTCCCGGCGCCGCCGGCACGTGGCGCGCTCATTCGCTTTCTCTCCCAGTTCAACAACGCCCTCATCTACTTCCTCCTCGCGGGTGCGCTGGCGGCGTGGACGCTCGGCCATGGCATCGACGCGGCCGTGATCCTGGCCGTCGTGCTCGTCAACGCGATCGTCGGCTTCGCTCAGGAAGGCAAGGCGGAGAACGCCCTCGCCGCCATCCGGAACATGATCTCGCCGCGCGGCCATGTGCTGCGCGACGGCCATCGCGAAAGCATTGCGGTGGCGGAGATCGTGCCCGGCGACATCGTTCTCATCGAGGCGGGCGACCGCGTGCCGGCGGATGTCCGCCTGCTGCGGGCGCGGGGCCTGCTGATCGACGAGGCCGCGCTCACTGGAGAGTCGGTGGCCTCGGAAAAGAATGAGGCGCCCGTTGGCGCCGAGGCACCCCTGGGCGATCGCGGCGGCATGGCCTATTCGGGCACCATGGTGGCCGCGGGGCAGGGAAACGGCGTGGTCATCGCGACGGGGCGCGCCACCGAGATCGGCCGCATCAGCACACTGCTCGGGGATGTGCAGCAGCTCACGACGCCGCTGCTCCGGCAGATCAACCGCTTCGGCCGCTGGTTCACTGTGGTTGCCTTGGTGGGCGCCGCGCTGCTGTTCGCCTTCGCGGTGCTGGTGCGCGGCTTCGACTGGGCGGATGCCTTGATTGCCGTCGTCGCGCTGGCTGTCGGTGTGGTGCCGGAAGGATTGCCGGCGGTCATCACGATCACGCTGGCGATCGGCGTGCAACGGATGGCGGCGCGCAACGCGGTCATCCGCCGTCTGCCCGCGGTCGAGACGCTGGGGGCGACGTCGGTCATCTGTTCGGACAAGACGGGCACGCTGACGCGCAACGAGATGACCGCTCGCCGGGTCGTCGTCGCCGATGGCGAAGTTGTCGTCGGCGGGGCCGGCTACGCGCCGCATGGAGATCTCACCGTACCGGACGGGGCGCAGGGCGAGGCCAGCCGGGCCGCGGCCCTGACGCTCATTCGCGCCGGCCTGCTGTGCAACGACGCACACCTCGCCAAGGCGGGCGATGCCTGGACGGTCAACGGTGATCCCATGGAAGGCGCGCTCGTCACTCTTGCGGCGAAGGCCGGATTCGACGCAGACAGCATTCGCGCGGAGTGGTCGCGGATCGACGAGATTCCGTTCGATGCGCAGCACCGCTTCATGGCGACGCTGTGCCATGTCCCCTACGGCGGCAAGGTCGTGCTCGTCAAAGGGGCACCGGAGCGCGTGCTCGATATGAGTGCCTTGCAGGCCGATGGCCACGCCGAGATGCCGATCGATCGTGCGTTCTGGGCGTGTCGAATCGCCGACATCGCGGCGCGCGGCGAGCGGGTTCTCGGCTTCGCCATGAAGCCCGCGCCCGATGGTGCGGCGCGCCTCACGTTCGATGATGTCGAGCGTGATCTCGTCTTTCTCGGCATCGTCGGCTTCATCGATCCGCCGCGCGACGAGGCCATGACGGCCATCGCCGAATGCCGCACGGCCGGCATCTCCGTGAAGATGATCACCGGCGACCACGCAGCGACGGCTGCTGCGATCGCCCGGCAGCTCGGTCTCGACCAGGCGCCACATGTCCTGACGGGCGCCGATGTCGATACCATGTCCGATGAGGAGCTCGGCAGGATCGTCGAGGAGGCGACGGTGCTCGCGCGGACGAGCCCGGAGCACAAGCTGCGCGTCGTGCGGGCCCTGCAGGCCAAGGGCGCCGTCGTCGCGATGACGGGAGACGGCGTCAACGATGCGCCGTCCATCAAGCAGGCCGATGTCGGTATCGCGATGGGCCACAAGGGGACGGAGGTCGCCAAGGAAGCCTCCGAGATCGTGCTGCTCGACGACAACTTCGCTTCGATCGTATCTGCCGTGCACGAGGGGCGAACGGTCTACGACAACATCCAGAAGGTCACGGCCTGGACTCTTCCGACCAACGGCGGCGAGGCGCTGACCGTGATTGCCGCGATCCTCCTCGGATTCACGATGCCGATGACGCCGGTGCAGATCCTCTGGATCAACATGATCACGACGATTACGCTCGGTCTCGTGCTCGCCTTCGAGCCGCCCGAGCCGAACGTCATGCGCCGGCCGCCGCGAGCGGCGAACGCCGGTCTGCTGTCGCCGTTCCTCGTCTGGCGCGTCGTCTTCGTTTCGCTGATTTTCCTCGCGGGAGCCCTGGGGATCTTCTTCTATGCGCTCGGTCGCGGGCTGGATGTGGACACGGCGCGCACCATGGTCGTCAATACAATCGTGGTGCTCGAGATCTTCTATCTCTTCAATGTGCGCTATCTCCACATGACCTCGTTCACGTGGCGTGGTGCACTGGGTACGCCGGCGGTTCTGCTTGCCGTTGGCGCTACCATCGTCGCACAGCTCGCCTTCACCTATCTGCCCGTCATGCACACGCTGTTCGCGACGAAACCGGTCAGCATGTTCGACGGCCTTATGATCATTGCTGTCGGCGTGGTGGCAATGGCCATTCTCGAGCTTGAAAAGCAACTCATCCAGCCGTTGGGCGTCCTCAAGCTAAATAGCTAGGCTGTTCTAGATCTGCGCGTCGCTCTGAGCGCAACAACGCACAGCAGATATTTCTGCATCTTCTGGCTCGGCGTCGGGGACATCTCGCTTCGGAATTCGACGAAGCGCGGCATTCAGGACAGTGATACGTGCTCGTCGCGGAGGACCCAGAACTGCTCTGCGGTAAGTACCGGCACTCTTGCGCAGGGCCATGGCGGCCTTACTCTTGCCCTTCTCCCCGTCAGGAGCTGCCGAACAATTTGAGCTGATTGCGCAAGAGAGAGTTGCTGGCTCCTCCTTCCCCCAGGTGGGACACGATGAGACAGTAAGACAAGCAGACCCCGCAAAGCGCGAAGGAGACCGTCAGCTATATCGGCAGACAGCAACGCGCGTTTGCGCTGTATCAAGGACGAGCCAGGCAATAGAGCCGCTTGATGAGCCAGTGCCGCCATCTGCCGCCGTACTTGGGAGCCTGAAACATGTGGAAATGCACGGGCAATCTGGTCTTCATGGCAGTGCTGGTGGCTGGTATCAGTTTCCAGGGCTCTCGCGTGTTGGCTCAGACATTCGAACCCTCGGCATCGCGGGGGCGCGAGTTGGCTGTGCGCCTGTGCGCCAACTGCCACTTGATCGATGCCTCGGGGAAGTCCGCGCCGGAGGGAATTGGCACGTTTCGGGGCATAGCGAATCGTCCCGGACAATCGGCTGACCGCATCAGTAACACACTCATCCTGCCGCACATGCCGATGCCCGACACGCAGATCACGCGGGAGGAGATCCAAGACATTCTCGCTTACCTGGAAACTTTGCGAACCAATCCGGATGTGCCTCGGCTTATTGCCCCCCCAAGCACCAAACCGGAGGTGCCGTCAAAGACGTAGTTAGACGTTGAGAGGACAGCCATCGGGAGCATTCGCGGCCGCCTTTTCACCTGTGTCGTCGAGAAGAATGCGATTGGTTGACGGCCTGTTCTCCGAGACTGGAGATATACGCGAGGATCGCCTCGATGTCGTGCGGCTCGAAGAGAAATTCAGGCATGTCTTTGTGCCCGCCGACGAATACCTTCCGCCAAAGCCCCGGCGAGACTGTCGATGGGATACTTCTTCGAAAGGTCACGGAAAGGCGGCGCGGACGTGTGACGGCTCTGGCCAGTGCGCGAGACCGAATGACACCGAGCGCACTCCCGTTCGACCAGAACCCTTCCGAGATCGCGCGCTGACTGCTGGCCGGGAGCGAGCGTCGATAGAGCAGCGAGCAGCAACAGAACCACGACGACAGATAAAATAACATTCCGCTTTGACATTTGGCGCGACACTCGACGGCACCATTCAACGACAGATCAGGACGGGGATAGTACTGTGCGTCACCACCTTTTGGGCCTGGCTGCCAATCATCAGCTTCGCCAAGCCCCGACGGCCATGCGACGCCATCACAATGAGATCGCAACCATTGGCCTTTGCAGCTTCCAGAATTCCCTCTGCAGCATGCCGCTCGCGAACGTGCACTGTCGAGCAGCGAACGTTGGCGTTCCTTGCCGCGTCACTCGCTCCTGCCAGGATCTCCGCCGCATTGGCCGCCATAGTCTTGTTGTAGGTCTCATAAGGGAAGGCAATTGCTGCTTCTCCAACCATCTGGGTCGCCCATGGTTCGGTGACCGTGGCAATCGTCACCTGCGCACCTAGGGCTTTTGCAAAGTTCAGGCCCTCGACGACCGCCCTGCGGGCCAGATCCGATCCGTCAGTCGCAATCAAGATGTGCTTGTACATGGAGATCTCCTAGTCGCCTTTTGCCCAGAGCCTGTTCTCGCCATAGTTTCCGGCCACATTCTGAGGACTGCCCGACCTACCAGATGCACTCTTTGAGGTGCTCCTCTTCATCCAATCGATCCAGTTCGACGGCGGTGAAACTACTCCGTGTCACCACACCTCGGATCTTACTGTTCTCGACTACAGGCAGGTGTCGAAAGCCGCAGTCGCTCATGATGCGCAACGCTTCGACGGCGTGGCGCTCCGGAGCAATCGTCAGCGGAGGTTTGGTCATGGCGCTCGAAAGCTCCGTCGATCCCGACTTCTTGCCCTCGGCAATGGCGCGCACGGCATCGCGCCCCGTGAAGATCCCGACCAGTTGGTCCTGATCATCGACAACGAGCGCGCAACCGGACTTGCGCCTGCGCATGGAGCGGCACGCCTCTTGCATCGTCTTAGATGACGGGAGAATGAGCGGGCTCGTTGGCACCATCGCATCCGAGACATTGCGATCAAGCGCTTTACCGGTCGACCTTCCCCGCTGCTGCCTCAAGAACTCTTCCAGCTCCATGCCCTTGAAGTCCCTATGGGAAAGGACTCCATATATCGTACCCTCGTGGACGACGGGCAGATGCCGGCACTCCGCGTCGGCCATTGCGCGTAGCGCATCGATCGCCCGTGATGTCGGAGGAATAACGACGGGCCCGCGCGTCATCGCCTTCACGAGCGGCACCTCGGCTGCATCGTCGACTTTCACAATAAGCCGTACAGCGTCACGGCCCGTGAAGATGCCCGTCAGGCTATTCGTAGCACCCACGACGAGCACCGAGCCGACTCCGCGGCTCCGCATGGCTCGACATGCATTGCCGACGGACACGTTCTCCCCGAGCACCAGGGGCTTCTGGTCCCTGACGATGTATGACAGATCTCGGCTGGTCATGGCTCAGCGCCTTGGTGGATGGCCGTACCTTGATCCCTTTTGCCGGAAATGACGCCACTCACGATTGATCCGCATCAATGCTCGATGCCTCAATAGAAAGAGGCTTGGAAAGCGAAGAGCAATTGCCCGAAGGCCACGAACATGAAGATACTGGTTCCTTTCGATGGCTCGTCGGCCGCGATGCGCGCAGTACGTCTTGCCGTGGAGCAGGCCAAATCCCAGCCGACGCATCGTATCGTCGTACTCAACGTCCAGAACATCGTGACACAAGAACTGCCGGAAGGCGCCGGCATCATGCCACCCGGATGGATCGCCGAGCAGGAGGAGCAGACGGGTAGCGAGGTCCTGACCGAGCCTCGAGCGCTCTGCGAGAGTGCCGGCGTGCCCTATGAAGCACGCGTGGAAATCGGCGGAATCGCAGCCACGATCGAGCGTGTAGCGCGCGAAGGCGGCGCCGACCACATAATCATGGGAACCCGAGGATTAGGCGGGGTCCGTGGGCTGCTGCTCGGGTCGGTGGCAACAAAGGTTCTGAAACTCGTAAACGTGCCGGTCACGCTGGTCAAATAGCTCGCAGACTGCCGATGTGGTGCTGTAGCATCCGCCATGGGCTCCACACCGACGAGGAACACTTCGCGTCATGCCGGACCTGGTCTTCGAAGTGCGTGGCCTGACCAAGGTCTATAGAAGCGGGGAGGTCGAGGTCCGCGCCCAGCCAGGCGTGGATATGGCGCTGGAGGCAGGGGAACTGGTGGTGCTGCTCGGTCCATCCGGATCCGACAAATCGACGCCACTGAATGTACTGGACGGGATCGATCATGCGACGGCAGGCACCCTGCGCTTTCGTGATCATGAGCTCAGCTCCTTGGATGATGCCGGTCTCACGGCCAATCGGCGCAATCATGTCGGCTTGTCGAGCGCGCCGGTCGGTTCGTCGCAGAGCAAGATATCCGGCCTCTTTGCGATCGCACGGGCAATGGCGATGCGCTGCTGTTCGCCGCCCGAGATCTGCGCGGGGAAATAGTCCATGCGCGAACCGAGTCCGACAAGGTCGAGGGCGGCTTCCGGCTTCATGGGCCGACGGACGCATAACGAGCGTGGAGGTCAATACCGAGCGCAAGACGCCCGCAGAGATCCACTGGTGAAAGCATGCGGATGCTCGACCGCAAGCTGCTTCAGAATCTCAGGCGGATCTGGGTGCAGGCGCTCCCGATCGCGGGTGGTGTCGTCACGTACGTGCTTGCGAGCGGCGCGTATCATTCGCTGGAGGAAACGCGACGCGCCTACAACGAGCGCTATCGCTTCGGCGATATTTTCGCCGAGATAAAGCGCGCGCCAAAATCCGTCGGCGAACAGATTCTGGGGATCGATGGTGTCACGGCGGCAGACGTCACACTATGCGATCCTCGATGTGCCGAATCTCGTCGAGCCGGCCACCGGCCGGGTGGTCTCCATTCCAGAGAAGGCCGAGGGTCAGCAGAATCGCCTGCATCTTCGGGCCGGCTTCCGGGGCCCGACCGCAGGGATGAGGTGGTCGTCAATGAGGCCTTTTGCTACGGCAAACAAGTTCCAGCTGGGCGACACCTTCAGGGCGCTGCTCAATGGCAAGCGGTGTACGCTCAGCGGCGTCGGCATAGCACTCTCACCGGAGTTCATCTAGGCCATAGGACCCCCGGCGATCTCGTACCCGATGATCGCCGCTTCGCCGTCATGTGGATGTCGGATCTGGCTCTCGGCGGTATGTTCGACCTCGAAGGTGCCTTCAACTCGTTGAGCGTCCGTCTGCTCCGCGACGCCCGCGCCGAGCAGGTCATCGCCACCCTCGATGCGATCCTGGCTCGCTATGGCGGGATGTCCGTCGTCGAATGCTTTGGGACAGATTATGGCGCGAGGGACTGGAGGTTCCGGATCAGGTTTGGTTGAGATTTAAGCTGCGGTTTTGAAGTGGATCAATCTGCGTATTTGGATTGTCTCGCGTTTGATCTTCTCCCTCATGATCAGGATTTGCGGCCCACGCCCGCAATAGGCGTCAGCTGGCGTGAGGTTGCCGAGGCTTTCGTGATAGCGGGCGTGATTGTAGTGCTCGACGAAGCGGTGCACGGCGCGTTCGAGATCGCCGGGCAGGTAGTAATTCTTGAGCAGGATGCGGTTCTTCGAGGTCTGGTGCCATCGCTCCATCTTGCCCTGCGTCTGCGGGTGGTTCGGCGCGCCTCGCACGTGAACCATGCCGTTGTCACCGAGCCATTCGGCGAGTTCGACCGAGACGTAACTCGACCCGTTGTCGCTGAGCAGGCGCGGCTTGTGCACGACGCGGGCCAGCCTGATGCCGCTAGCACCAGCTGCAGCGTATCCGTGACGTCTTCAGCCTTCATCGTCATGCACAGCTTCCAGGCGTTGATGTAGCGCGAGAAATCGTCGAGGATCGTCGGCAGATAGGACCATCCCCAGCCGATCACCTTCAGATACGTGAGGTCGGTCTGCCAGAGCTGGTTCGGTGCCGTCGTCTTGTCGCGGAACTCCGCCGCCGCCTTGATGACGATGAAGGCCGGGCTGGTGATCAGGTCGTGAGCTTTCAGCAGCCGATACACGGAGGCTTCGGATACTTAGTATTTGCGCGTGTCCGTGAACTTCGCTGCCATTTCACGCGGGCTCAGCTCCTGGCAACCAAGCGCCAGGTCGATGATCTCGGCACGCACCTCGTCAGGGATCCGGTTCCACACCCGCGACGGCTCCGAAAACTTGTCCTCCAGCGCCTCAATGCCACCGGTGCGATACCTGTCGTACCAACGATAGAACGAACCCTGCAGAATGCCGAGCTTCCCGGAGTATCTAATTGGGAACGATGCATGCAGATCTCATCATGGCCTGGCTGCAACAGCAGTCCACTCGCGAGAGGCCGGATACATTTACGCAGACTGCTCTCTGCAACTGTCCACGTCCCTTGCACAGACGGCGCGAACCATACATTTCCCGTGAGGGCTTCCTTCAGGATCAGCTTGTCGAGCGTGAGGTCGGAAACGGCCTTCCTCAACCGATCATTCTCCCGCTCAAATTCCTTGAGCCGCTTCGCCTAGTTGAGCTTCAGGCCGCCGTACTCGCGCCGCCACTAGTATGGCTGCTCCGAGATCCCTAGGCTCCGGCAGATCTTGCGCACCGTCTCACCCTGACCGATACGCACCTCCGCTTCGCACAGCGCTGCGATAATCTCCTCGGTCGATTGTCCTCTCCGTGCCATGTCCACGTCTCCGTTCGAAAGATTGGAAATAGCCCGATTCAAAACTCATCTTCGGTCTCACCTCTGGGGAGCAGGCCAAGGCGCGGCAGCCGGCATGGCGGCTCCCAATGATCCTTTCAGATTGACGCTGCTCAAGGCTTCCCGTCATGGTTGACGCGATCCTCCTCTGGGATACCCACCAGAGGAACGATCGATGACAAAGCAGGGACAGCCAGCCGCCCCACTTGGAACCCACACTTTGCAGGGCTGGAGCCGGGCAATCTGGGGGCTGCTCGCCGCCGTTGCCGTGATGACAGCGATTCTGCTCATGCCGACGCCGGACGGCCTTCCGGTCGCCGGCCATCGCATGCTGGCGGTCCTGGCATTCGCCGTCATCGTCTGGATGACCGAGGCTCTCGACTACGCCGTCTCCGCGGTGGTCATCGCAGCGCTAATGGCCTTCCTGCTCGGCCCCTCACCCAATCCAGCGAACCCCGAGGTACTGATGGGCACGAGCGCGGGCCTCGGAATGGCCTTCAGCGGGTTCGCCAATACGGCGCTGGCACTGGTGGCGGCCGCGCTCTTTCTCGCAGCCGCCATGACGGCGACCGGTCTCGATAAGCGCATCGCCCTCGTCGTCCTCTCGCGTGTCGGCACCGAGACCCGTCACGTCGTGATGGGCGCGATCCTTGTGGGCTTCATCATGGCCTTTCTGGTGCCCTCAACGACGGCCCGCGTCGCATGTCTGGTGCCTATCATGCTCGGTATTATCGCGGCTTTCGGTGTCGACAAGAAAGGTGCCTTCGCCGGCATGTTGATGATCACAACCGTCCAGACTGCGAGCATCTGGAATGTCGGCATCAAGACGGCTGCGGCACAAAACATGGTGGCAGTCGGCTTCATAGAGCGCACGCTACAGCAGACGATCACTTGGCTGGATTGGTTCATCGCCGCTGCGCCTTTCGCCGCGATCATGACGGTCGCGCTCTACTTCGTCATGACCTCGATGATGCGTCCGGAGGTAAGCGAGGTCGCCGGCGGCCAGGCTTCCATCCGGAAGGCGCTTGCTGATCTCGGCCCCATGAAGACGTCCGAAAAGAAGCTGCTCGCGATCTCTCTTGCGCTGCTGGGGTTCTGGTCAACGGAAGGCGTGCTGCACCGCTTCGACACATCCTCCACGACAGTCGCCGCCGTGGCGCTGATGTTTCTGCCCGGCATCGGCATCATGACGTGGAAGGAGGCCCAGCCGAGAATACCGTGGGGCACCATCGTCCTGTTCGGTATCGGGATCAGTCTCGGAACGGCGCTGCTTCAGACACGGGGCGCAACGTGGCTCGCCGATATCGTGGTCGCCGATTTCGGGCTCGCAAACGCGACGGCCCTGTTCATTCTGGGTGTGATGAGCCTCTTCCTCATCGTCATCCATCTTGGCTTCGCCAGTGCGACGGCACTTGCCTCGGCCATGATCCCGATCATCATCGCCGTGCTCCAGAGCGTAGCAACACCCGGCATCAACATCGTCGGCATGACCATGCTGCTGCAGTTCGTCGTGAGCTTCGGCTTCATTCTCGTGGTCAATGCACCGCAGAACATGGTCGCCTACGGCACCGATACCTTCGAGGCGCGGGACTTCGTCCGCACGGGACTCGTGCTGACCGTTCTCGCCTTCGCGCTCGTGATGCTGCTCGGGGCAACGTACTGGCGCTGGCTCGGTTACGTCTGAAAACATGCGGCCGCGCGGCCACAGCGATACAGGAGCAAATCCATGCGCAAGATGAAAGCTGCGATCTTCGTCGAACCTGGGAGGATCGTGCTGGACGAGAAGCCGATCCCCGAGCCCGGTCCGCTCGACGCTGTCATCCGCATCACCACGACGACGATCTGCGGTACCGATGTTCACATCCTCAAGGGTGAATACCCGGTTGCCAGAGGTCTGACGGTCGGACACGAGCCGGTTGGCGTCATTGAAAAGCTGGGCTCGGAAGTCCGTGGCTTCCGCGAGGGTCAGCGCGTCATTGCCGGCGCGATCACGCCCTCGGGAACTTCCACCGCCTGCCTGTGCGGCTTTCACTCGCAGGACGGTGCTGGCACCGAGAGCGGCTGGAGGGCGATCGGCGGCTGGAAATTCGGCAATACCATCGATGGGGCGCAAGCCGAATACCTGCTCGTTCCCGATGCCATCGCGAATCTTGCGCCGGTGCCGGACAGTCTCACGGACGAGCAGGTGCTCATGTGCCCGGACATCCTTTCGACCGGCTTCTCCGGCGCCGAAAGGGGCGGCGTCCGCATCGGCGATGCGGTGGCCATCTTCGCACAGGGCCCGATCGGCCTTTGTGCGACGGCCGGGGCACGCCTCATGGGCGCAACGACGGTGATCGGCGTCGAGACCGTGCCGGCGCGCGCGGAGATGGCCCGTCGCATGGGCGCGGACCATGTCGTCGACTTCAGAACCACGGATCCTGTGACCGAGATCATGCGCCTGACCGATGGCCGCGGCGTCGATGTCGCCATCGAAGCGCTCGGGCACCAGCAGACATTCGAATGGGCGCTTAGAGTGCTGCGGCCCGGCGGAACGCTGTCGTCGCTCGGCGTTTACTCTGATGACCTCCGCATCCCACTCGGGGCTTTTGCGGCCGGCCTCGGAGACCACACGATCGTCACGACACTCTGCCCCGGCGGCAAGGAGCGGATGCGCCGCCTCATGAACGTCGTAGCGGCCAGCAAGGTGGACACGCGCCCACTTGTGACACATCGCTTCAAACTTGATCAAATCGAAGCGGCCTATGAACTCTTCGCGCATCAACGCGACGGTGTGCTCAAGATAGCCATCACGCCGTGATGTGCCTATTCTTCAAACGCTGACCGCACGGGCATGAGCCTCCGCGCGCACGCGCGCGGAGACATCGACTGCGCAAGGTCCATCGAGAGATCTCGAATGAAGATTGATTTCGCATCACGCCGCATGTCCATCGCGATTGCCGTCGTCATACTGGCCGCCGTGTATCTCGCATGGGGGCGTTTCTCGGGCAGCGGACTGCCGACCGGCATCGCCAGCGGCAACGGCCGCATCGAGGCCGTTGAAATCGATGTGGCAACAAAGACTGCCGGGCGGATCAAGGAGATCCTGGTCAACGAAGGGGATTTCGTCGAGGTTGGGCAAGTGCTGGCGCGCATGGATACCGATCAGCTCGAGGCCCAACGTCGGCAGGCCGAGGCGCAGCTCAAACGCGCAAGGATCGGCATCGACACCGCCCGTAGCCTTGTCACCCAACGCGAGGCGGAACGCACGGCCGCGGGCGCAGTAGTCACGCAGCGCAAAGCTCAGCTCGATGCAGCTCAGCGCAAGCTCGCACGATCCGAGGAGCTGGCGCGGCGTGAGACGGTTTCCCAGCAGGTGCTGGATGACGACCGGGCCGCGGAGCAGGGAGCACTTGCCGCCGTCGCCGCCGCGCAAGCTCAGCTCGCGGCGTCGGAAGCCGCGATCGGCGCGGCGAAAGCGCTGGTCGTCGACGCGGAGGCCGCAGTGGATGCTGCTCAGGCGGCGATCGAGAGCATTACGACCGACATCAATGACAGCACGTTGAAGTCTCCACGCCCCGGACGCGTTCAATATCGCGTTGCTCAGCCGGGCGAAGTTTTGTCCGGCGGCGGCCGTGTCCTCAATCTTGTCGATCTGGGGGATGTGCACATGACCTTCTTCCTGCCGACGGCACAGGCCGGGCGCGTCGCCATCGGCGCCGATGCGCGGATCGTGCTCGATGCGGCACCCGAGTACGCCATTCCCGCCAAGATCAGATTTGTCGCCAACGTGGCACAGTTCACGCCCAAGACTGTGGAGACCGAGGAAGAGCGCCAGAAGCTCATGTTCCGGATCAAAGCGCAGATCTCGCCGGAGCTACTGAAGAAATACATCGAGCACGTCAAAACCGGCCTGCCCGGCATCGCGTATGTTCGGCTGTCGCCTGATGCCGCGTGGCCCGCAAAACTGCCGCCAAAGCCTCTGCAATGACCACCATGCCACGCTCGGCAGATCGCGGGGGCGCACCTGTTGTCCGGATCGATAATGTCAGCCAGTCATACGGCACGACGCGCGCACTCGATGCGATCACACTCGATCTGCCCGCAGGCTGTATGGTCGGGCTGATCGGACCGGATGGCGTCGGTAAATCGAGCCTACTGTCACTGATTGCCGGCGCGCGTGTGATCCAAGAGGGGCGCATCGAGGTGCTCGGCGGCGACATCTCCGATCCGCGACACCGCCAGACAGCCTACACGCGCATTGCCTACATGCCGCAAGGGCTCGGCAAGAATCTCTATCCGACGCTTTCCGTCTTCGAGAATGTCAATTTCTTCGGCCGTCTGTTCGGCCACAACAGGCGGGAGCGAAATCGCCGCATTACCCAGCTTCTCGAACGCACGGGACTGGCACAGTTTTCGGATCGGCCCGCCGGAAAGCTCTCCGGTGGCATGAAGCAGAAGCTCGGGCTTTGCTGCGCGCTGATCCATGATCCTGATCTGCTAATCCTCGACGAGCCGACGACCGGCGTCGATCCGCTGTCGCGGCGGCAGTTCTGGGAGCTGATCGACGATATCCGGCGCGATCACGATCACACACGCATGAGCGTCATCGTCGCAACGGCCTACATGGAGGAGGCCAGTCGCTTCGATTGGCTGGTCGCCATGGATGCCGGTCGGGTGCTCGCGGCCGGAACCCCGCACGATCTGCTGGAGCAGACGGGGGCGCCCAATCTCGATGCGGCGTTCATCGCGATGCTGCCCGAGGAAAAGCGCCGTGATCATCACGCCGTGGTCATTCCACCCCGGGACGCGGCGATCGGCAGCGAGATCGCCATCGAGGCCGAGCATCTGACGATGCGTTTCGGCGACTTCATCGCCGTCGATGACGTCAGCTTCCGGATCGGACGTGGGGAAAGCTTCGGTTTTCTCGGCTCCAATGGCTGCGGCAAGACCACCACCATGAAGATGCTGACG
>JAEYPL010000304.1 GCA_023410905.1 Pseudomonadota bacterium | reverse complement strand
GGCGCGGCGCCACCAGCCGAAGTCGGCAGCGGCGCGCGCGGCCTCGATGAGTTCGACATCGCGGCGGAGCGGCTGATTGAAGGTGATGCGGCTCACCGTGCCGGCGATCTCGCGCGCGGAACGCGGTACGCCCGGTTCGTCGAAAGCGTTGAGGAGCACGAGCAGCGTATCCCCGGCCGTGCTCTCGCTGGCTAGTGTGACGAGGTCCGGATTGGCCGAGAAACCACCATCCCAGTAGGCGCGGCCTTCGATCTCGACCGCATGGTGGATCGTCGGCAGGCAGGCCGAGGCGAGCACGGCTTCGACAGTCAGCTCAGCGCGGCGGAAAAGGCGCTTGGCACCGGTCGCGACATCGGTCGCCGCAATGAGCAGCTCGATGTTCGGGAAAGCGCGGATCCGTTCGAAGTCGATGTGCTCAGTGAGAATGCGGCGCAAGGGATCGAAGCCGAGCGGATTGAAATCGTAGGGTGAGAGCATCGCCGCGACTGGCGCGAGCGACGAGGGCCGATTGAAACCGCGCAGGAAAGGATTGAGGCGTACGAGATCCGGGACGGCCGCTTCCTGCACGGCTTCCCAGACCGAGCGCAGTGTCCGTCGCGCCTGCTCGGTACCGCCATGCGCGAGCCCGCTCGCGACGGCCGCGGCATTCACCGCGCCGGCACTGGTGGCGCTGATCCAGGGGAACTTGAGCGGCTCGCCTTCTTCGAGCAGGCGGTCGAGCACCCCCCATGTGAAGGCACCGTGCGCGCCACCACCCTGGAGCGCGAGATTGATCGCGCGTTGCCGCTTGCCGCCAATGCCGAGCACGTACCCTCCGCGCCGCCTTGTTGCACTGCATCATGGCAGAGTGGAGATGGGTACCACAATCGGCAGATCCGCGACGTTTGTGCATAGCATTCTGACGCCGAATGCCGGTTCGAGGTGGCCGGGCGCCAAAACCTCGGCGGGCGGGCCGGACGCTGTAACCCGTCCATTTGCCAGCAGAACAGTGTGATGCGCAAAGCGTGCCGCGAGGCTCAGATCGTGCAGTGCCACAATAACGGTGCGGCCTTCGGTCGCGAGCCGTTCGAAGAGTGCGAAGAGCGCGAGGGCGTGTGCGGGATCGAGGCCGGCTGTCGGTTCATCGGCAATGAGCAGGGGCGCCTCTTGGGCGAGCGCACGGGCAACAAGCACGCGCGCCCGCTCGCCGCCGGAGAGTTGCGAGACCGGACGATCCGCAAGGGTCGTGATGTCCATCGCGCCGAGGGCACGGTCGATGGCTGTGGCGTCCGCATCGTCATGAGGCAGCCGGCCGAGCGCCACCACGGCTCGTGCGGCGAGTGGCCAGTGCACGGCGCGCTCCTGTGGGAGGTAGGCGATGGCGCGAGCAAGCTCCGAGCGTGACAGCGCATCGAGCGGACGACCTGCGAGCGTGATCGTGCCGCGCTCAGCGGGCAGCAATCCGGCACAGGCGCGGAGCAACGTCGACTTGCCGGCGCCATTGGGGCCGACGATCGCGGTAATGCGTCCAGGAGGAACCTCGACGTTCACCGCGTCCAGCACCATGCGCTTGCCGAGCGCGAGGCGGGCATCCTTGACGAGAATGCTCATGGTGCCAGCTCCCGCCGCGTCGAGACGACGAGCCAGACGAAGAAGGGGGTGCCGATGAGCGCCGTCAGCACGCCGAGGCGAATGCCGCCGCCCGGCGAGACGATGCGCAGCGCCAGATCGGCGGCGAGCACGAGTGCGGCACCGCCGAGCGCACTCGCGGGCAGAAGCCGCGACGGCATGTGACCGACAAGGGGCCGCAGGATGTGCGGCACGATGAGCCCGACGAAGCCGATGGTGCCGGATACGGCGGTCGCAGCGCCGACCGCGAGAGCCGTGCCGGCGACAACGAGCAGACGCAGGCGCGAAAGCGACGTGCCGAGGTTGGTGGCCACTTCTTCGCCGAGCGTGAGCGCATCGAGATCGCGGCCTAGGCGGGCGAGCACGACGAGACCAATAAGGATCGGCGGTGCGGCGAGCCACACGTGCGTCATGCTGCGGTCGCCGAGCGAGCCCATGAGCCAGTAGACGATCTCGACTGCGGCGAAAGGGTTCTGCGAGAGCGTGAGCACGAGCGCGATCAGTGCCGTCGTGAGGCTCGCGACGGCAACGCCGGCGAGGATGAGCGTGATAGGCCCACCACGTTCGCCCGCAAGCCAGAGCACGACAGCCATAGCAGCGGCGGCACCAACGAGCCCACCGAGCGGCAACCCGATCACGAGGCTCGCTGCAAGCCCGGTGTGAATCGCGAATACGGCCCCGAGCGCCGCGCCGCCAGAAACGCCAATGATTCCGGGCTCTGCGAGTGGATTGCGCAGGTAACCCTGCAGGGCCGCACCGGATAGGCCGAGCGCTGCACCGACCAGCAAGCCGAGCAGCGTGCGCGGCAGGCGGATCTCGGAGAGGATGAGCCAGGCCTGCGTGCTGCTGTCGAAACTCACGCCTGCCGGTCCCACCGCAAGGGAGGCAACGGCCAGCATCAGCGTTAGGCCCGCCAGTGCTGGAACGACGTACATCTCGGCCTTGGCGATCATGCTGGCGGTCTCCGCGCAGCAAGGCGGCGGCGTGCTTGGGCCAGCGCCTCGATGGCATCGGCGACGTATGGCGAGCCGCAGATCCAATATCTCCAGGGAAGAACCATTGTCGCGCGATCGCCCATGACCGTCTTGAGTGCCGGATGCGTAAGCGCATCGGCGACGACGGTCCTGTATTCGTTGCTCGGTCCGGCGAAGAGCAGGAGATCGGGCGGCTGTGCAACAATGGCTTCGATGCTCACGCGCCCGCCGCGGTCGGCGTGCAAAGCAGGCGCCAGATTGCGGAAGCCCGTCAGGCTCAGGGCTTCGTCTTCGAGACGTCCTGTGCCCGAGACAATGCCGTTGATCTGGTAGATGAGAGCCGTCGGTTTCTCCGCATCGCCCATATCGGGGACACGCGCGCGCGCCAGCCGCGCATCGAAGGCGGCGACAGCTGCGCGGCCCTTGTCGCCATCGCCGGTCGCTTCGGCAACGCTGAGCAATGAGGTCCGCACACCGGCTATGTCTTGCGCCATTGGAATTTTCATCACGCGGAGTTTCAGGCGCTCGAGCATCGAGATGGTTGCGGGCGCCGTGAACTCGGCGGCAAGCACGAGGTCCGGCGACAACGCCAGCACTTCCTCGGCTTCACCGCGAATGCGCAGGGAGGATTGAACGCGCTCGGCAATAGGTGAGGCGCGCGGATCATTCGAGGAAGGGCTCAGAGCCGCGATCCGCGCCGGTGCCACGAGATCGAACAGCAGGATATCCGTGCAGAGGTTCAGCGAGACAATGCGCTGCGGTTTGGTCGTCTGCGCGGCAAGACTCGCCGGCATGAGGGCAAGCGCCAATAGGGCAAGAGCGCATCTTCGGATCATGTGATGCGCCTACCGGTCCCGTTCGTGGAAATGATCGTAGATGCGCTGGGCGGTCTCCTGCGAGATGCCGCTGACCGCCGTGAGATCGGAAACGCTCGCGCGGCTCACGGCCTTGGCCGATCCGAAATGATGAAGCAGCGCGCGCTTGCGCGTCGGGCCGATGCCTTCGATCTCATCGAGCGGATTGGCGCCGATGGCCTTCGTACGCCGCGCCCGGTGCGCGCCAATGGCAAAACGGTGGGCTTCATCGCGCAGGCGCTGAACGAAGTAGAGCACGGGATCGCGCGTCTCCAGCATGATCGGCTGAGGGCGTCCCGGAATGTGGAAATGCTCGCGGCCGGCATCGCGGTCCGGCCCCTTGGCGACGCCCATGAGGGCGATATCCGTAATGCCAAGGCCGTCGAAAACCTCGCGCGCGACATTGAGCTGGCCGAGCCCGCCATCGATGAGCACGAGATCGGGCTTGTCGGGAAAAGCTGCATCCTCGATGTCGTCGGGCTCCTCTTGCGGGAGCACGTCCGCGGGCGTTTCGGGAACAGTATCGATATCGACCGGACTTTCGTCGACCGTCGGTGCCGCGGCGGCGGCGACGCGCTTGAAGCGCCGCGTGAGGACCTCGCGCATCATGGCATAGTCATCGCCGGGCGTGAGGTTCTCCGATTTGATATTGAACTTGCGGTACTGCCCTTTGACGAAGCCATCCGCGCCGGCGACGATCATGCCGCCGACTGCATTCGTACCCGAGACGTGGCTGTTGTCGAATACTTCAATGCGGCGCGGTACCTGCGCGAGAGCAAAGCGATCGGCCAGCGCTTCGAGCAGGCGGCGCTGCGAGGCACCCTCGGCGAGGCGGCGGCCGAGGGCTTCCTTGGCATTGGCGAGAGCGTGCTCCACGACGCCTGTTTTTGCGCCGCGCTGGGGTACGCGGATCTCGACCTTGCGCTCGGCCTTGAGCGAAAGCGCTTCCGCCAGCAGCTCGCGGCTCGGCACATCGTGCGAGAGCAGGATCAGGCGCGGCACGGGCTTGTCGTCGTAGAACTGCGCGATGAAGGAATCGAGCACCTCCGCGAGATCGATTGAGCGATCCGCGCGCGGGAAGTACGCGCGATTGCCCCAGTTCTGGCCCGTGCGGAAGAAGAACACCTGCACGCACGTCTGCCCGCCGTCCTGATAGGCGCCGAAGACGTCCGCTTCCTCGATGCCCTCGGGATTGATGGTCTGATCGGCCGTGACATGGCTGAGCGCCGAGAGGCGATTGCGGATCGCCGCAGCCTGCTCGAATTCGAGTGCATCGGAGGCCGCCATCATGCGTGCGCGCAACTGCTCGCGCACATCCTGGCTGCCGCCGCGCAGAAAGCGGCACGCTTCGTCGACCAGCTTGCCATAGTTCTCGACGCTGATCTCGCCTGTGCAGGGCGCCGAGCATCGCTTGATCTGATGGAGCAGGCACGGCCGCGTGCGGCTCTCGTAGACGGAGTCCGAGCACGAACGCAGCAGGAACGCGCGCTGCAGCGTGTTGATCGCGCGATTGACGGCACCCGCCGAGGCAAACGGGCCGAAGTAGTCGCCTTTGCGTTTGCGCGCGCCGCGATGCTTCATGATCTGCGGTGCGCCGTGGTCGCGGGAGATCAGGATGTACGGGAAGGACTTGTCGTCGCGCAGGAGAACATTGAAACGCGGGCGAAAGCGCTTGATGAGGTTCGCCTCGAGCAGCAGCGCCTCGCTTTCGGTGCGCGTCGTCACGAATTCCATGCTCGCCGTCGCCGCGATCATGCGGGCAATGCGGTTCGTGTGGCCACCGAGACGGGTATAGTTCGAGACGCGCGCCTTGAGGCTGCGGGCCTTGCCGACGTAGATGACATCGCCCTGCGGATCGATCATGCGGTAGACGCCGGGCGCGGCCGGCAGCGTCTTGAGATAGGCATTGATCACGTCGGGGCCGCGCGGGACCGGGGCCTGTTCCGCCGGAGGGCCCTCGTGCTGCCCATTGTGCTGGATGTCGGTCGGCGCGCTCATGGCGGGACAATTGGGCCGGTCGCGCGCCCTGGTCAAGTCGCGCTTCAGACCCGATATAGGCTATAAGTGAATGCGGCGCCTGATCGACCGCCGCCCCTACAACCCGGACCGGAAAGAACCATGACCGCGCAACCGGATGCTGCCACCTTCCTGCCATTCGAGAACAGCTACGCCCGGCTGCCGGAGCGCTTTTACGCGCGGCTCGCGCCGACGCAGGTCAGAGCGCCGCGGCTGGTGAAGCTCAACGAGGGGCTGGCGCGGGAACTCGGCTTCGATCCTGCCTATCTGGCCTCGCCCGAGGGCGTCGAGATCCTGGCGGGCAATAGCGTGCCGGGGGGTGCCGAGCCGATCGCCATGGCCTACGCGGGCCATCAGTTCGGCGGGTTCAATCCGCAGCTCGGTGACGGGCGCGCCATTCTGCTGGGTGAGGTAATCGATCGCGGCGGCCATCGTCGCGATGTGCAGCTCAAGGGTTCGGGGCCGACGCCGTTCTCGCGCCGTGGCGATGGGCGCGCCGCGCTCGGACCGGTCCTGCGCGAATACATCATCGGCGAGGCCATGCACGCGCTCGGCATTCCGACGACGCGCGCGCTTGCTGCCGTGACGACGGGTGAGCCCGTCATGCGCGAGAAAGCCCTGCCTGGCGCTGTGCTGACGCGCGTGGCCGCGAGCCACATCCGCGTCGGCACGTTTCAGTATTTCGCCGTGCGCAAGGACACCGAAGGCCTGAAGGCGCTGACGGACTATGTCATCCAGCGGCACTATCCTGATCTTGCCGGGGCCGAGAACCCGGCAGCGGCGCTTCTCAACCGCGTGATCGACAAGCAGGCCGAGCTGATTGCGCGCTGGATGCTCATTGGCTTCATCCATGGCGTCATGAATACCGACAACGTGGCGATCTCAGGCGAGACGATCGACTACGGTCCGTGCGCGTTCATGGATACATTCGATCCGGCCACCGTCTACAGCTCCATCGACGAGCACGGCCGATATGCCTATGGCAATCAGCCCGTCATCGGTCAGTGGAACCTGACGCGGCTTGCGGAGGCGCTGCTGCCTCTGATGGCTGAGGATCGCGAGAAGGCGGTCGAGATCGCGCAGGATGCGATCAACGCTTATCCCGGAAAGTTCGAGGCGGCCTATATCGCGGGTTTTCGCCGCAAGCTCGGGCTGTTCGAGGCGCGCGGTGAGGATGCGCTGCTGGTGAAGCAGTTCATGGATGTCATGGCTGCTGGCAAAGCCGATTTCACGCTCACATTCCGCGGCTTGTCGGAGGCGGCGGGCGATCCAGCGGCTGATGCGAAAGTGCGCGCGCTGTTCGACGATCCTGCGGCGTTCGATGCCTGGGCCGTCACGTGGCGCGCGCGGATTGCGCTCGAGGGCAGCGATCCGGCAGCGCGTGCCGACGCCATGAAGGCCGTCAACCCCGCCTTCATTCCGCGCAATCACCTCGTCGAGGAAGCTTTGAACGCGGCTATCGAGAGCGGCGATCTCGCGCCCTTCGAGAAATTGCTCAGTGTGCTCGCGCGGCCCTTCGACGATCAGCCGGACGTTCCCGAATACGCGCTGCCGCCACGCCCCGATCAGGTCGTGCGCGCGACCTTCTGCGGGACTTAGATCAGCGCCGGCCGCCCGCGAGGATCAGCGAAGCAGGATCCGCTCGCAGGCGCGCCATGGCCCAGATGCCGATGGTCGGGCCGATCGCGAGAATCGTGAAGGCATAGGTCCAGCCGAACCTCGCCACCACGTAAGGCATGACGTGGATGGTGATCAGCGTCAGCAGAAAGCCGATGCATGTCTGCACGGTGAGCATAGTGCCGACCAGCGAGCGGTCGCTCAGTTCGGTCACCGAGGCTGAGAACTGCGCTGAATCCGATACGATCGTGATGCCCCACACGATGCCGATCAGCAGGATGAGCCACGCCGGCCCGCCAAAGGCGAAGCCCATGACCAGCGCGCAGGCACCGCTCACCCCGAGCGAGACGATCGTAACGGCCGTGCGCCCTACGCGGTCGGCGGCCCATCCGCCAGCGAGGCAGCCGATGGCGCCGCTCGCGATGATCAGGAACGTCGCGACGCTGGCGCTTATTGGCGGCGTGGGGCCGTAGCGCAACGCGAAGCTCGCCGCGAGAAATGTGCCGATCCAGGCCCACATGGCGTAGAGTTCCCACATGTGGCCGAAGTAGCCGAGATTGGCGAGACGCAGCGGGCGGCGGCGAAAGGCCTCGGTCGCATTGGCGAGACGGAAGGGCGGTGCAGGCGCCCGGTTTGGCCCGAGATCTACGCGGCGGATGAGAAGTGCGCCGATGATCGCGCAAATCCCCGCAATCACACATGGTACGCGCCAGTCGAGGCCGAGCGGCACGAATAGATGCGGCAGGGCGGAGCCGAGCGTAACGGCGCCGACAAGCAAGCCGATGAGGAGACCGAGATCGCCTTTGGCCCAGGTCGCGGCCATCTTCATGCCGACAGGATAGACGCCAGCGAGGCAGAAGCCGGTCGCAAAACGCAGCACCGGCACGGCGATATCCGTCGGCGCAAAGAACACGACGAGCAGGCAGGCCGCGCCCGCAATCGTGGCGGCCGTCGTGAAGAGATTGCGCGGGTCATAACGGTCAGCGGCGCTGAGAAGTGCGCTCGTCAGCGTACCGCCGACAAAACCAGCCTGCACGCTGCTGGTCATGAGCCCTTCCTGAAAGGGCGTCAGAGCCCAACCCTGGCGCATGGCGGCAAGTGATGCGGTCGTCGCGAACCACGTCGTCATGGCCGCGACCTGCGCCAGCATCAGGAAGATCAGGGAGCGCGTGCGGGTCGACGGATCGGCGCTCGCGGTCATGATCTCAGACCTTCCGGCGTGGATGGGATTCGTTGGCGAAGATGCCGAACGCTGCGCCGATGAGCACGAGACCGAATGCGCCGGAGAGCAGCGCAATGACCGGCCCATAAAGATCGGCGATGAAGCCGAGTGCGATCGGCCCGAGGACATAGCCGAGGTCTCCCGTCATGCGGAAGGTGCTCATGGCCGTGGCGTTCATGCCGGGAGGTGCGGAGTCGGCGGCGTAGGCTGCGGGGGCCGCGCCGCCCGCCGAAATCGCGATGCCCCACACAATGCAAGCCGCGACAAACCACGAATAGGTCGGCGCGAAGCAGAAGAGGACCATGGAGAGGCCGCTGATGACTGTCACCGGCACGATGACGGCCTTGCGACCGTAGCGGTCCGCGAGCCAGCCCGAGGGGTAGGCAGCAAAGAGCCCAGCAATGCTGCCGAGCATCAGCCCGAAACCGATAGCGCTGACCGAGAGGCCGAGACGCGCCATCGCCAGGATCGGGATGATCGCGAAGAGGCCGCCCGTGCGAACGACCGCATTCATGAGTGAGATGAGGCTGACGAGCACGTAGCCGACATTGCGCGTCAAGGTGCGGATCTGTGTGAAGAACGACACGGGCACGCCACCGCTTGCGATCGACCCTTGCGCCATATCGCGCGTCTCTTGCACGGCAAACCACGCGACGATCGTGGCGAGGAAGGCGCCGGTTCCGGCAAAGATGAACGGTGCGGCGAGGCCATAGTGCTCGGCGAGCAGGCCACCGGGAAAAGGACCGATCCCGACTGAAAAAATGAACGTGCCCTGGTAAATGGCAATCATGCGGCCGCGCACTTGAGGCGTGCTGATGTCGGCGAGAACGATGTTGCCGGTGGTCAGCACGAGGCCGGCGCCGAAGCCCGCAATGAAACGCGCGATGATGAATTCGGGATAGCTGGTCGCCCACGCGCACCAGAGATTGCCGAAAGCCGAGACGAGACCGCCGATCGCGAGGCTGTGCCGTCGTCCGAGAATATCCGACAGGCGACCAGCCGGCAGCGCCGAGAAAAATCGCGCAAGCCCATACGCGGCAATGGCCATGCCGATCGCGGATGCGGGTACGCCGAAGGATTGTGCGTAAAGCGGAAGCGACGGCACCATGGCGCCGAAACCGAACTGGTTCACGGCGACGAGCACGCACATCCACAGAAGTATGCGGCGTTCGAGAGACATGCGGCGCCGGGTGCCTCTCAGCCGTTATCGCGGACGATCATCTCGCCTTTGATATTGTCGACCGTGACGTAGCTCTCGTAGTAGGTGATCACCGGCTCGGCACCGAAGCGCTGCTTGGCCTCGGCGCGCCACGCAGGGCTGAACCAGGCTTCGGCCGCTTCCCGTGACGTCCAGTAGTAGACCCCACCGCCGCCCGCCTCGCCATTGAGGAAGTCCTTGCGCAGGAGGCCCTTGTCCCCCAGTGCCCGGAAGGTCGCCGCCGACTTCGACTGGGCCGCGATCGCGGCATCGCGCTGGCGTTGCGGTATGGGAATCTGGACAACGGCGATAATCATTCTGTGCACTCCTGGGTGCGGTTTGTCGCGATTGCTGAAACGCAGGCGGGGCGACATCATGGGGCCTGCCGCGACTGCGCTAAAGCGCGGCAGAGGGCGGGAGGGAACGTGATCCACTGCATTGACGATCAGCGCCGCCGGCGCAAGGAAGTTCGGCTGTGTGCTGGTCCAGGGTACGCAATCGAGACCGGCGCCGCGTGCATGGCCATGACCAGGGCGATGGCCTGGATGCTGCCGTGACGCGCGCCTTTTTGCCAATCCTCGCCGTGCTCTACGTGCTCGGCTTCGCCAATCTCTTTCTGCGCCAGAGCTTTGGCGTGGTGGCGCCGGAACTCGAACGCGAGATGGCGCTTTCGCCGGCCGTTCTCTCGACGATCGCGAGCTCGCTCTTCTTTGCCTATGCACTGATGCAGATCCCTACGGGCATGCTGCTCGACCGTTTTGGCGGGCGGGTGGTCATGAGCACCATGCTCGTGTTCACGGCGCTCGGGACGGCGCTCTTTGCAGCTGGTGGCTCGGCGGAGACGCTCACGCTGGCGCGCATTCTGATGGGCATCGGTACGGCCGGGGCCTTCACGGGCGCGTTCTACGTGATGGCGAACTGGCTGCCGACCGATCGCTTCGTGACGCAGACAGGTGCGCTCAACAGTTTCGCCGCCGTCGGCAATCTCTGCGCGACGGCGCCGCTGGCAGCGCTGATCGTGCTCATTGGATGGCGGCAGAGCTACTGGCTGTTTACCGGAGCTGTTGCCGTGTTGACGCTCGCTCTGGCGCTCATCGTGCGCGACGCACCACCAGGCCATGCCCCACGTACGACGCGGAAAGAAACATTCGCTGAAGTGCTCGCGGGTGTGCGCGAAGCCGTGCGGCAGCCCGGCATGGGCCGTCTGCTCGTTGCCGGCCTGCCCATGTCGTTCTCGAGCGTGATGTCGGGCGTGTGGGGTGCGCCTTATCTCAAGCACATCCACGCACTCGACGACATACAGCGGGGCTCCGTGCTGCTGCTTATGGCGGCCGGCGGGATAGGCGGGCACTACTTTTATGGCCGCGTCGCGCGCGCCGTGAATTCGCTGAAGCTGCCGATGCTCGTCGGTGGTACGTTGATCCTGACAGTGGCCACCCTCTTGGCTCTCGTGAGCCATCCGCCACTGTGGTTCGTCACGATGCTGTTCGTCATCGTCAGCATATCGAGCGCCTACCCGACGATTGCCATGGCCATGGGGCGCGGCTTGGTGCCGGGCCGTCTCATGGGGCGGGGTGTTGCCATCGCGAACATGGGGATCATGACCGCGATCGCGGTCGCTCAGTTCGTATTCGGTCTCGTCGTGGGCAGTTTCGAGCCCGTCGGCGGTGTGCCTCCGGAGATCGCCTACCGCACGGCTTTCGGCGTGCAGGCCGCGGTGGCGCTGACCGGCCTCGTCATCCTCGCGCCGGCGCTGGACGTGAAACCGCGTGGCTAGAGACCGCTGTTGGCTCAGGCGACGCGTTCCTGTAGCAGCGGCACGACCCACTCGATGAAGACCTGGAGCCGGCGTGAAAGATGTCGCCGGTGTGGATAGATCAGCGTCATCTGCAAGGGCGCTGCGCGATGACTGGGCATGACCTGGACCAGCGTGCCGGCAGCGAGCTGATCGCGGACGTCGTAGGACGGTATCTGGATCAATCCGAGACCTGCGATGGCACAGGCGATGTAGGCCTCGGCGCCATTCACGATCACGCTGCCGGGCATGGGGCGTGTGTGCACAGTCTTGCCATCGAGCCATTCCCATTCTTCGATGCGTCCGGTGGATGGAGATGCGTAGAGGACGGCGCGATGTCCGTCGAGGTCGTCCGGGCTCCGCGGCGTACCATAAGCTTCGATATAGGCGGAGCTTGCGCAGTTGATGAGGTCAAGGTCGGCGATGCGGCGTGCGACCAATGTCGAGTCGCCGAGCGGACCGACACGGATGGCGCAGTCGACATTGTCCTCGATGAGGTTGACCGTCTTATCCGTGACGCCGAGCTCGATTTGCAGCTCGGGATGGCGGGCGAGGAAGCTCGGCAGCTCCGGCGCGACGATGAGACGTCCGATCCGCCCCGGCATATCCACGCGCAGTTTTCCGCCGATGCGCGCTGAAGATTTGCGGAAGAACGTCTCTGTCTCCTCGATGTCGGCGAGGAGGCGGAGGCATCGCTCGAGGAACGCTGTGCCGTCATGCGTGAGGGTGACGCGGCGCGTCGTCCGGTTGAGCAGGCGCGCGCCGATGCGTGTTTCGAGCTCTTGTATGGCCGTGGATACGGACGACCGCGGCAGGCCGAGCGTATTGGCGGCCTGGGTGAAGCTCGCGCATTCGGCGACGCGGGCGAAGATGCGTAGGAGGTCGATGCGGTCCATAGGCCTAAGATTGGTTGCCGTATTCGAACAGTGATTTCGGATGATGGGGATTTATCCGCTGTTCTTAAACTATAGCCTCCTCCGGAGAAAGGCCGCATGGCGCGCCTATGTATCGAGAGGAGATGCGGGCTTGGCCGACCACAGCATCAAAGGAAAGACGGCTCTCATTGCCGGCGGGGCCAAGAATCTGGGCGGGCTGATCGCTCGCGATCTCGCGGCGCACGGTGCCAGGGCCGTTGCTGTTCACTACAACAGCCCGGCGACCAAAGCCGCTGCCGATGCGACGGTCGCGGATCTGAAGGTGGCCGGTGCGTCGGCCTTCGCATTTCAGGCTGACCTGACAGGCGCCGCTGCCGTCGAGAAGCTCTTCGCTGATGCCAAGGCCGCCATGGGCGGCATCGACATCGCCATCAACACGGTCGGGAAGGTCCTCAAGAGGCCCATCGCAGAAATTAGCGAAGCCGAATTCGACGAGATGAGCGCCGTCAACTCGAAGTCGGCCTTTTTCTTCATCAAGGAAGCCGGCAAGACGCTCAACGACAACGGCAAGCTGGTGACGCTCGTCACATCGCTTCTCGGTGCTTTCACGCCATTCTACGCGGCCTATGCCGGCGGCAAGGCGCCGGTCGAACACTACACGCGCGCTGCAGCCAAGGAGTTCGGCACCCGAGGCATTTCCGTCACGGCGATCGGCCCCGGCCCCATGGATACGCCATTCTTCTATCCGGCCGAGGGCGCCGACGCGGTTGCCTATCACAAGACGGCGGCAGCGCTGTCGCCCTTCTCCAAGACCGGTCTCACCGACATCGAAGATATCATCCCGTACATTCGTCTTCTGGTTTCGGACGGGTGGTGGATGACCGGTCAGACTATCCTGGTGAATGGCGGCTACACCACCAAGTGAGAACTTGACCCTAAGTTCATACAATCGTATTGCCCGCGGCAATTGATCCGTGGGCTTACGAGGGGCCTTGAATGCATTTGATAATGGTCACTGCGGGCGGCTTCGTGCTTCTCGGTCTCTTCCTGCTGCTGGGGCGCTTTTGGAGTCCGGATCGCGGCATTCTCGCAGTTGCGGCAAAGGCCTTCATTCCGGTATGGCTGACGCTCACTCTCGTGAACGTGTGGATCGGCGTCCAGTACGCAGGATACACTGTTCTGCAGGAGCTTCCGGTTCTCGCCATAACCTTCGGTGTTCCGGCGGCGGTGGCGGCTTGGATCATCAAGCGCACGCAGCCGGGACGACGGCTTTGAGAAATCAAGAATGGCAGCAGAGGCGTCCGGGCCCGACCTCGTAAAGATCGTCGCGCTGCTTGGCGCAGCGGTGGTCGCCGTGCCGATTTTCAAGCGCCTCGGCCTCGGCTCGGTGCTTGGCTATCTGGCGGCGGGGTTGCTGATCGGCCCCTTCGGTCTCGGGCTTTTCTCTGACCCACAGGCCATCATCCACGTCGCAGAGCTCGGCGTGGTCATGTTCCTTTTCATCGTCGGTCTCGAGATGGAGCCCTCGCGCCTGTGGGGGCTCAGGGCCGAGATTTTCGGGCTCGGGGCGCTGCAGGTCGGCGTGTGCAGCGTGCTGCTCTCCGTGGTCGGCGTCGCCATGGGCTTTCCGCTCGGCGTTTCATTCGTTGCCGCCGCCGGCTTTGTGCTGACCTCGACCGCGATCGTCATGCAGGTGTTGGAAGAGCGCGGTGATCTATCGACGCCGAAGGGCCAGCGCATGGTCTCCGTGCTGCTGCTCGAGGATCTGGCCATCGTGCCGCTGCTGGCGCTCGTCGCATTTCTCGCGCCCGGCGGCGCCGACGCGACGCTGGCGGATCGCCTGACGTCCGTCGCCATCGGCATAGCCTCGATCGCGGGGCTCATCCTGGTTGGCCGATACCTGCTCAATCCGATGTTCAGCGTGCTCGCCAATGCCAAGGCGCGCGAGGTGCTCACCGCGGCGGCATTGCTCGTCGTTCTCGGCTCGGCACTGGCGCTGCAGCTTGGCGGCTTGTCAATGGCCATGGGAGCGTTCCTCGCCGGTGTGCTGCTGTCGGAATCATCCTTCCGCCATCAGCTCGAAGCCGACATCGAGCCTTTTCGCGGGCTTCTGCTTGGCCTCTTCTTCCTCGGCGTCGGCATGGCACTCGATCTCGCGGTCATTGCCAATAACTGGCTGCTCGTGCTGACCAGTGTCGTCTCGTACATGGTCCTGAAGTTCGCCGGCATCTACGGCGTCGCGCGCCTTCTGAAGAGTGGCCATCGCGAGAGGCTCGAGCGCGCGGTGATCATGTGCCAGGGCGGCGAGTTCGCTTTCGTCCTCTACGCAGCGGCGACGAGCGTCGGCCTGCTCACCGGCGAGAAGAATGCCATCCTCACGGCCGTCATCATCATCTCGATGGTGCTGACACCGCTCATGATCATTCTCCACGATCGTCTCATGCCGCCGACGGCACAGTCCATGGACGGTGTAGAAGCGCCCAATGGGCTCGAGAGCAACATCCTGATCATCGGCTTCGGCCGCTTCGGACAGGTCGTCAGCCAGCCACTGCTAGCGCGCGGGCATACGGTCTCGTTCATCGAAACGGATACCGAAAGCATCCGCGATGGCGCCGATTTCGGTTTCAAGGTCCACTATGGCGACGGCACGCGTCTCGACATTCTCCACGCGGCAGGTGCAGCCACCGCACGCGCGATTATCGTCGCGATCGACAAGCAAGGTGACACCAAAAAGATCGCCGAGATCGCGAAGGCGGAGTTTCCGCTTGTCCCGGTGTTTGCGCGTTCGTTCGACCGAACCACTTCGATCGAGCTCATGCGAGCGGGCGTGGACTACCAGATCCGGGAGACATTCGAGTCGGCCCTCGCGATGGCGGAGGAGGCACTCGTCAAACTCGGGGATGAGCAGGAGGAAGCCACGGATGTCATCACCGAGTTCCGCCGCCGTGATGCCGAGCGCTTCGATCTCGAGTTGAGTGGTGGGATCTATGCCGGGCGCGCGCTTCTCATGGGCAATATTCCGATCTCGCAGCGCCGTAGCGAAGACGCGAGTTAACTCGATCGCCACATAATGGGCCAATCCTTCCGCTAGGGCCCCCTCGAAAGCCTGTGTGGCGCGGGCGATCAGGGGAGCGGAAGGGAGATCGGCTGCATGAAGGGCTGGTGGTTCAGGGCATTTCGTGCCGGCGCGGGAGCATTGCTGTTCGCCTTCGCGCTTGGAGGTGCATCTCTCGCGGCAGCAGCCCAACGCATTCCCGACGATCTCGCCGCAAAGCTCAATCCGCGTCAGCTCAACGCCTATCAAGCCTATCTCGCCGCCCGCGCGCCGTTCGATCGCAGGCTCGACATGTATTGGGCCGAAGTCGATTCATTACGCGATGGGCGCCGGCGCAAGCGGGCGTCCGGTACGCCCTTCACGGCGGCGGACTATGTGCCGGAGCATCCACCTCAATACGAAGGGCCGCCGCTGCCGTCCGATGTTGCGAAGATCATTGCCGATCTGAGACCACCACGGCCCGACACCGAGATTGCGGGGCTTCATGATTTTCTGGCGGCAGCCAAGTCGCAATACGGCTATGTGCCGGCCGCCATTCCCGAGCGCGAGTTCAAGCGGCGCTATGCGCAGGAAGCCTTGCGTGTTGGCCTCTCCAAGGCGCAGGTGATCGACGTCTATTCGCTCGAGACTGGTGGCCGCGGCGTCTACGACATGCAGGCGGGCATCGATCCCGATACGCGCAAAGGCCGCCCGATCTCGACAGCGCTCGGCTATGCGCAGCTTCTGGCCGGCAACTCGGTCAACGAAGTAGCCAAGCATGGCTCCTCGTTCGTCAACCGGCTTGAGGACATGGCGCGCAAGACCTCGCCCGGGCGGGCGGCATACCTCAAGCGCAAGGCCGCGATCGTGCGCAAGATGGTGCGGGCGGCGAAGTCCGTGCCGTACCAGTGGGGACGCCACGTCGCGCTCGGCAATACGCCGCGCGGGCAGGGCATTCACGCACTCAATCTCGATCCCGATGTCGGCCCATGGCTGCAGGTCATCAAGCTGCGTGGCGTTCTGGACCATGGACTTCAGGCAGGCCGCACATCGCTCTCCGGCCCGGAATTGGAGCTGATGAACCTCGCCGGACCCGGCACGGGGCTCGAGATGATGACGCCGATCGGCCGGCGGATGTCGACTTCGAATTTCTTCTCGCGCGCCGCCTATGGCCGTAACACGATCGTGCGTGAGAAGAGTGGCGCCGAGTTGCTGGCCGCGCTCGAACAGCGGATGCGTGTCAACGACAAGCGGCCGGGCGCCGTCGAGTTCGCGCGTATCTTCGACGAGCTGTCGCGCGGCGGCCGGTAGGCGGGTCAGCGGCGCAATTTCCATCAGCAGGCGGGATTGCACGCGCGCACAAACCGACTATTGTGCAGTGCAGTATCCCCATTTGACGTTCTGACAGGTATCCCCGTATGGCCACCGCCCAACGCGCCGCCGCGCCTTCGTCGTCCGCAGCGAATCTCGATGCCTGCGCCAATGCTCTTACGGCCGCGGAGCGGTTGCTGCAACTCGCCAAGACTTCGGTCGGTGCGAAGGCGGCCGCAGCCGGGCGCGGGGACAGCGCTCAGCACGTACTGCACGGGCTCGCGTGGCTCGCGACCTATGTCGAGGCACTGCGGCAGATGCTCGGCTGGGCCCGACGGCTCGAAGCCGATGGGCGCGCCGGCGAGATGGAGCGACTTCTGCTCGGGGCGGCATACGGTGAATACCTCGCGCAGATCGGCGGCGGCATTCCCATGAGCCAGGGCGAGATTGTGCGCCCGGGCCAGCTCGGCATTCCGGCGGCAGAGGTCGCGCGCTTCATGGCCGATCCCGCGGTGGTGGAGCTTATCGAGAGCGGCTTCACGGATGATGTGAAGGCGCGCATCGCGGCTCTGATCGCGGACCAGCCGGGCGCGACGACGTTCGGTGATACGGGGCTGGACGAGACGCTTGCGGCCATGCGCGAGGAAATGCGCAAGTTCGCCGTCGAGAAGGTCATTCCCGACGCGCACGAGTGGCACCTCAAGAACGAGTACATCCCGCTCGACGTGATCGCCGAGATGAGTGCGATGGGCGTGTTCGGTTTGACGATCCCGGAGGAACACGGCGGGCTCGGCCTCGGCAAAGAGAGCATGTGCCTCGTCTCGGAGGAGCTGTCGCGCGGCTATATCGGTGTCGGCTCGCTCGGTACGCGCTCGGAGATCGCGGGCGAGCTGATCCTTCAGAACGGCACGGATGAGCAGAAGGCCAAGTATCTCGGGCCGATCGCGGCGGGCGAGATTCTGCCGACGGCGGTCTTCACCGAGCCTAACACGGGCTCCGACCTCGCCTCGCTCAAGACGCGCGCCGAGAAGCACGGCGATGTCTACAAGGTCTTCGGGCAGAAGACCTGGATCACGCATCCCGCGCGCGCCGACGTCATGACACTACTCGTGCGCACAAACCCCAATGAGCCCGGCTACAAGGGGCTCTCCATGCTGCTCGCCGAAAAGCCGCGCGGCACGGACGAGAATCCATTTCCCGCCGAGGGCATGACCGGCGGCGAGATCGAGGTGCT
The DNA here is from genome assembly GCA_023410905.1 of Pseudomonadota bacterium. Classification (GTDB taxonomy): domain Bacteria; phylum Pseudomonadota; class Alphaproteobacteria; order Rhizobiales; family Hyphomicrobiaceae. The sequence continues at coordinate 26,574 of JAEYPL010000304.1, read as the reverse complement.
CGGCTATCGTGGCATGAAGGAGTTCGATATTTCCTTCGATGGCTTCGAAGTGCCGGAAAGCCAGCTTCTCGGCGGCGCTGAAGGACAGGGCTTCAAGCAGCTCATGGCGACATTCGAGTCGGCGCGCATCCAGACGGCGGCCCGCGCTGTGGGCGTGGCGCAGTCGGCCATGGATCTGGCGCTCAAGTACGCTTTGGAGCGCGTGCAGTTCGGCAAGGCGATCTATGAGTTTCCGCGTGTCGCCAACAAGATAGCGATGATGGCCGTCGAGACCATGATCGCGCGCCAGATCACCTATTTCGCGGCGCGCGAGAAGGATGAGGGCCGGCGCTGCGATCTCGAAGCGGGCATGGCTAAGCTGCTCGCCGCGCGTATTGCCTGGGCCAATGCCGACAACGCCCTGCAGATCCATGGCGGCAATGGCTTCGCGTTGGAGTATCCGGTGTCGCGTGTACTGTGCGACGCCCGCATTCTGAACATCTTCGAGGGGGCGGCCGAAATCCAGGCGCAGGTTATTGCCCGGCGGTTGCTCGAAGGCGCCAACTGAACCAAAGTCGCCTACTTGATGGCGCGAGTTGAGCGCGCTGTTGCCTGGAGCACACTGACGCGCGGCTGCGCTGTGGCTGGCCTTCTGATATCCTGCGCTGGATCGTCAGAAGGTGCCCGCCATGCTGCACGCAGGTGTCGTTGCTCCCGCATCCTCGGCACTCTACCCCCCGACCGTCGTGCCGCCCGATCAGCCGATCCGGCTCGAGCGGGCGCTTTGGGAGTACGTGCGCAATCCGCTGCGCGTGCTCTCGCGCCCGGTCTTCGAAGAGCCGATGGTGGTCTTCGAGCCCTCGAAGGGACGCCTCGTCGTCTGGGTTACGCGCCCTGATCTGGTCGAGCAGGTGCTGATCGGCGGGAGCGATACGTTCACCAAGACGGAGCTCGAGCGGCGCGTGCTCGGCGGCAGTCTCGGCGATGGCATCCTGACCTCCGTCGGCGCGCATTGGCGTTGGCAACGCCGCACCACGGCGCCGCTCTTTCGCCATCAGGAGATCCTGACCTATGTGCCGGAGATGTCCGCCGCTGCAGCGGGTTTGACGGCTGCCTGGCTTCGCAGCGGTCCCGGCATCCGAGCCGTCGACGCCGATATGATCGACGTCACGTTCGACGTGATCGCCCGCACGATGCTCGCAGGTGGTGTGCCGGCTGAGGCCGAAGTGATCAAGCGCGAAGGCACGGCCTATTTGGCCAACAGCTCCTGGGAGCTTGCGTGGGCGCTGATGAAGATGCCCACGTGGCTGCCGCATCCCGCAACATTCGCACGCAAGCGCGCGGCAAAGCGATTGAGGCACGCCGTTGGCGGAATCGTCGCCCGACGCCGCGCCGAAGGCGAGGGAGGCAACGATCTGCTCGGGCGGCTACTCGCCGCGCGCAATCCGGAGAATGGTGCGCCCATGGGAGACGAGGATGTGATCAGCAACTTGCTGACGCTCCTCGAAGCCGGGCATGAGACGACAGCGCGGGCGCTGACGTGGGCGCTCTACCTCATGGCGCGCGCACCGGAATGGCAGGACCGGGTGCGTGCCGAGGTTTTGGCCGTCGCCGGCGATGGGCGGATCGAGGCAGAGCATGTTCCACGGCTCGCCATCGCTGACCGCGTCATGAAGGAGGCCATGCGTCTCTATCCCCCGGCGCCGCTCATTTCGCGTATGCCGACGGTCGAGGTAAGGCTCGGCGAGGTCACTATCCAGCCTCGTACGCAGATCGTCATCCCGATCTATGCGATCCATCGCCATCGCAAGCTGTGGGAGGATCCCGACCGCTTCGATCCGGATCGTTTTCTTCCCGAGCGTGAAAAGGCCATGCCGCGCACACAGTACATGCCGTTCGGTGCAGGCCCGCGCATCTGTCTCGGCATGTCATTCGCGCAAGTCGAGACGGTCGTGCTTTTCGCGACGTTCATACGCGCCGCGCGTTTCGGCTGGGACGGCCGCCATCTGCCTGAGCCGATCAGCCGTGTCACATTGCGGCCGAAGGGCGGGATGCCGTTGAGCGTCGAGCCTCTCCGCTAGGTCTTGAGATCGGCGGGCGAGATCAACACGGAGAACGCCTCGCACCAGATGATGAGGCTGGCGTACTTGCTGATATCGATGCCCGAGGGAATGGCATACCGCTGGCTGCCCTTGAACGAGCGCAGGCGGCCGAGATCGACGAACATCTGCTCTTTGAGATCGCCTGCGCGGCGGAACTCGGCTTTCGGCACGAGATAGACGTGGTACTTCGGTCCTGGCCCGACCTCGAAGCTCTCCTCGAGAAAGACGCTGTCGCGCCGCACGCTCACGCTGCCCTTGCCCCAGTGCACCGGATCGGAGGGATCGGCATGAATGAACGTGCCGCGAGCAACGACGGGTGAGGTCTTGTCGGCGTCCGTCAGCACCTCGACGGCAGTTGGCGGTGGGAAAAGATAGGGAAAGAAGAATATCCCGGCAGCAAATCCGAACCCTGCGCCGAGAACGCCACCGAGCAGAAATCCGACAAGCCAACGCTTCACGGCGCGCCCTCCCTCCGATGCTGTTTGGCTCGAAGCTAGGTCATCGAGAGCACGCGCGCCATGTGTGCGGATCGGATACCATGCGCAATAAATATCAACTCTGCGCGAGGCCCTCATGCCCCCGAGCGAACCCACTCTGACCATCGGCATCGAGGAAGAGTATCACCTCGTCGACATCTGCACGCGTGCGCTCGCGACGGAGGCGCCGCAGGGTTTCATCACCGAGTGCGAACGCATTCTCGGGCCGCAGGTCTCGCCGGAATTTCTGCGCTCGCAGATCGAGGTGGGGACACGTCCGTGTCGAACGCTTGCGGAGGCGCGTGCGGACCTGATGCGCTTGCGTTCCGGCATCATAGCGAGTGCTGCGAACTACGGGCTCGCACCGATCGCTGCATCGACGCATCCCTTTGCGCGCGCAGGCGAGGCCCCCCATACGGACCGCGAGCGCTATCATGCGCTGGCCCGCGATCTCGCGGGCGTCGGGCGACGGCTGCTCATCTCGGGAATGCACGTCCATATCGGCATCGAGGACGATGAGCAGCGCATCGACCTCATGAACCAGCTTCGCTACTTCCTGCCCCATCTGCTGGTGCTGACGACGTCGTCACCGTTCTGGGAGGGCGAGGATACGGGCCTTAAAAGCTGGCGCCTCGCCATCTTTCGGGAGTTGCCGCGCACCGGGCTCCCCGGCCGCTTCAACAGCTGGGACGAATATCGCCAGACCGTCGACGTTCTGGTGCGCGGCAAGGTGATCGAGGATGCCTCGAAGATCTGGTGGGACCTGCGCCCGTCGGCACGTTTCCAGACGCTCGAAATGCGCATCACCGACATCTGCACGTCGAGCGAGGATGCGGTGACGGTGGCCGCACTCTTCGCGTGCATTGCGCGCATGCTGCATCGTCTGCGCCGCAACAATCAGAGCTGGCGGACTTATCCGGTCTTTCTCCTGGAGGAGAACCGCTGGCGGGCACAGCGCTACGGTCTGTCGGGCTCGCTCTTCGATTTCGGGCGCGGGGAGCTGGTGCCGTATGCCGACCTCCTCGATGAAATTCTGGCTTTGGTCCATGAGGATGCCGTGGCACTCGGCTGCCTCGCCGAGGTGGAGGGCGCTCGTCGCATCCTGGCCGAGGGAACGAGCGCTGACCGCCAGCTCGCCTGCTTCGCGCGCTCACTGGCTGAGGGCGCGAGCCGGCAAGAGGCCCTGGAAGCCGTCGTCGACCACCTCGTGGCGGAGACACGCCAGGGTTTGTGACGTTTTCTCGAAGGTTTGCGGGCCCCCGTTTCGGCAGTCGGCAGGGGGCAGTAATAGTGTTGGCGACCATGTCAGCTTGTTGACACTATTGTGACATCAAGATTAAGCATTCCACAGACGAGTGCCCCTGTCTGGCGACGGGCCGCACATGAGGGGCGGATTTTAGAACCGCTGAGAGCCCGGGATGTCGAGCCGCCGAATGGTGGTCGGCGAGCCGCTGATGAAAAGACGCGGGGTCGCAGCTTGATGAAGCACCCGAGCAAATTCGGAGCCACTTTGAATGCTGCTGCTTGGAGATGACGATCTCATCGCCGAGGGCGTGCGGCGTGACGTATTTCGCTATCCCGGCAATTCCGAACTGCTGGTGAAGGTGCTCAAGCGCACGTTCATCGAGAAGCGGAACGGCCAGGGAGCGCCGTGGTATAATTTCAAGCGGCTCCGCCACCGCTACTTTCGTAACCTGCGGAAACCTCACTTCGACATGTACGTGAGCGAGATTCGCGAGCAGCTCGCCTTCGCGGAAATCGGCCTGCGCCATCCGCATTATCTGCAGCGCATCGTAGGCCTCGAGGATACCAACAAGGGACTGGGCCTGACCGTCCAGGCCATCAAGGGGCGGGATGGCGGCCTCGCTCCGACCGTCGGTGCGCTCGCCCGTGCGGGGAGGCTCGATCTCCCACTACGCACGATGCTTGACGCGTTTTTTGACGAGCTTCTGCTGTCACCGATTACGATCTCGGACTTGAATATCGACAATATCGTGCTCGGATACTCTGAGGAGCTGGGCGACCACTACGTCGTCATCGATGGATATGGCACGCGGACATTGCTGCCGGTCGAGCGCATAAGCGAGCGGGTGAGGCGCTCTACAAAGCAGCGTCAGTTCACCAATTTCCGCAGGCAGCTCGCGAACCCGCCGCTTCCGGCAGCGCTCCGTGCACAGAAATCAAGCGCGTTGCCCAATCGCAAAGGGGCGCCTGCTCATATTGAATGAGGGCGGCCCTATTCCCATCGAACGCCCGACCAGCTACAACTTGCCGCGCCGATTGATGAATAGTCTGAGCCCGCGGCGTCCATCACGTGCCATGACCGACGTGACGGCCCGCTTTCGCAGGAACGAGTATGCGGAAACAGATTTGGCGCCGAGAGCGCACCGTGGTGCCGCTCGGTGCGCTGCTGCTCGCCACGCTACTCGCGGCATGTGACCAGCCGCAGGCCCAGAACAAGGGCCAGCAGGCCGCCTTGCCGCCCCCCGCCGTTACGACGAGCCAGCCCGTCGTCAGCGAGATCGTCGAGTGGGACGAGTACACGGGCCGCTTCGAGGCGGTCGCAAGCGTCGAAGTGCGCGCCCGCGTATCCGGTTACGTCGACAACATCGCATTCGTCGACGGCCAGACTGTGAAGAAGGGCGACCTCCTCTTCGTGATTGATCCGCGGCCATTCGAGCGGGCGCTCGGACAGGCGCAGGCCGAGCTGGAACAGGCACGCACGAAAGCGCAGAACACCGCGCTCGACGTAGAGCGCGGCCGGCCGCTCCTCGAGCGCAAGATCATGTCGGAGAAGATGTTCGACGATCGCGCGAACCTGCAGCGCGAGGCGGAGGCCGCCGTCAAGGTCAGCGAAGCGAAAGTTGCGACCGCTGAACTCGAACTTGCCTTCACACGGATCACGGCGCCGATCGATGGCCGCATCGGTCGTGCCAGCGTCAGTCTCGGCAGCTGGATTTCGGCGGGCGGCGCTGCCAACGCGACACTGCTTACCCTGATCGTGACGCAGGATCCGATCCATATCTATTTCGACATCAGCGAGAACAACTACATCAAGTACAAGCGGCTTGCCGAACGCGGCGCGCTTGCGGGCAGCGACAAGGGCGGCGCCGAGGTGCATGTCGCCCTGCCCGATGAGACGACGTTCGCCCATCGTGGCAAGCTGGACTTCGTCGACAATCGTCTGGATCCCGGGACGGCGACGATGCGCGCGCGCGCCATCCTCGCCAATGCGGACCAGATGTTTTCGCCGGGCATGTTCGCGCGCGTCCGGCTTGCGGGCTCGCCACGGGCGTCCACCGTTCTGCTGCCTGATGCGGCCATCGGTACGGACCAGGCCAACAAGTTCGTGCTCATCGTTGCGGAGGACGGCACGGTTTCGCGCCGCAATATTCAGCTTGGGCCGCTCTATCAGGGGCTCCGCGTGATCCGTAGCGGCGTCGAGGCGCAGGACTGGGTTGTCACCAGCGGCCTGCAGCGCGCGCGCCCCGGACAGAAGGTGACGGCCAATCGCGAAGTTCTCCGCCTTTCGGAAGCTCGTCCGAGCGCGGTGGGCGGTGCGCCGGTCAGCAGGCAATAATGCGCGCGTGAGCCGCCCGCCATCTGCAGTTGGGCGGCATCAGCCGAGCAGCTTTCGGTCTTGACAGGGGCGGCCTGCGGCCTCGCTTATTGACCGCGCCTGTTGCTGCCAACCTTACGGACCGAAGGCCTCATGACCAAACCCCGTTTGTTCACGCCACTCGCGATCCGCGACGTGACATTCAAGAACCGCGTCGTCATCGCGCCCATGGCGACCTATTCAGCGGTCGAAGGCGTCGTGCAGGATTGGCATCTCGCGCACTACGGTCGCTTTGCGCTCGGTGGTGCCGGATGTGTTGTCGTCGAGGCGACGGCGGTGACAGACCAGGCTCGCATCACGAACGGCGATGTTGGCATTTGGTCGGACGAACACGCAAAGGCCCTGAGACGCGTCGCGCGCTTCGTGAAGCAGCAGGGCGCGATCCCCGCGATCCAGCTCGCCCACGCCGGACGCAAGGGGTCGATGCAGCGGCCCTGGCACGGCAATGGTCCGTTGACGGCGGAGGATTTGGCACGTGGCGACAAGACTTGGCCGATCGTGTCCGCCGTCGCCGAGCCCATGGCCCCCGGCTACATCGTTCCGCAGGCGCTCAGCGTCGCCGATATCGGCCAGCTCGTGAAAGACTGGGCTGCGGCAGCCGAACGTGCTGTCGGCGCCGGTTTCGAGATGATCGAGATCCACAACGCGCACGGTTATCTCGTGCACCAGTTCCTCTCGCCCCTGTCGAACAAGCGCAATGATGCCTATGGCGGTGACTTCGAGGGCCGCACGCGCTTTCCGCTCGAGATTGCGGAAGCCATCCGGAAGGTCATCCCCAAGGGCATGCCGCTGTTCCTCCGCGTCTCCGCAGTCGATGGCATGGAGGGCGGCTGGACCATGGACGATACTGTCGCCTATGCCAAAGCGCTCAAGGCGCGCGGCGTCGACGTCATCGACTGCTCGTCGGGCGGCCTCGTCGGCTCGGCGACGGCGGCCCGCGTGAAGCGCACGTGGGGCTTCCAGGTGCCCTATGCCGAGCGCGTACGCCGCGAAGCCGGGATCATGTCCATGGCGGTCGGCTTGATCGTCGAGCCGGCTCATGCGGAGGAAATCCTCCAGAACGAGCGGGCCGACCTGATCGCGATCGCGCGCGAGGCGCTGGTCAATCCCTGCTGGCCGCAGATGGCGGAGATCGCGCTTGGCCGGCAGATGAAGGACGCCCTCGACGATTGGACGGTGCAGTACGGGTGGTGGCTCAAGCTGCGCGAGCGGACGATCGCCGATATTCGCGCCGATGAAACCGCACGATAAGGCCGAAAACTCAAGACAAAGCACGAGGGAGTGAAGCCATGAAGCTGATGATGTTCAAAAAGGGCAATGGTACAGCGCTCGGCGTCGTCGAGGGCGACAGCGTGATCGAGGTCGGATCCGGCGGCGGCAATCTCTACGACGTGATTGCGGGCGGCCCTGCTGCTCTCGAAGCCGTCAAGGCCGCCGCGGCCAAGGGTACCAAGCAGCCGCTCGCCTCAGTCAAGCCGGCGCTGCCGATCGCGCGGCCGGGCAAGTTTCTCTGCATCGGCCTCAACTATGCGCTGCACGCCGCCGAGGGCGGCCACGCCACGCCGACCTACCCGGCGCTGTTCCCACGCTTTCACTCCTCGCTCGTCGCCGCCGGCGAGCCGGTCATCCGGCCGAAGGAATCCATCCAGCTCGACTACGAGTGCGAGCTGGCGATCGTCATCGGCAAGGGCGGCCGCCATATTTCGGAGAGCAAAGCCCTCGAGCACGTCTTCGGCTATACGATGTTCAATGACGTGTCCGTGCGCGATTTCCAGCGTAAGGGCGCGCAATGGACGCCTGGCAAGAACTTCGACGGGACGGGTCCGCTCGGGCCGGTGGTCGTCACGGCCGATGAATTGCCACCGGGCGCGTCGGGATTGCGCATCCGCACCCGCGTCAACGGCGAGACCATGCAGGACAGCAACACGTCCGACATGATCTTCTCGACGGCGAAGATTGTCGCGATCCTGTCGGAGTTCATGACCCTCGAGCCGGGCGACCTCATTGCCACCGGGACGCCCTCGGGCGTGGCCCATGCGCGCAAGCCGCCGGCGTGGATGAAGGCTGGGGACAAGGTCGAGGTCGAGGTAGAAGGAATCGGCATTCTGGCCAATCCCATCGTCGACGCGGCGTAGGCCCCGTTTCGGGAGGTGCTGTCAACACCTCCCGCTATTCGCGCGGAACATGCGGGCTGCGGCACATGAGGCCTAGCATCGTGCGGCGCAGCACGCTAAAGAGTGCGGCGAACGTGTGGCGCGCCGCACGCCCCCGCCTGATTCCTCGCGCAGAAACGGGACGCGAATGCCCAAGAAGCTGATCATCGACGGCACCGAGATCGAGGTCGAGGACGGGATCACTCTTCTCCAGGCATGTGAGCAGGCAGGGATCGAGATTCCCCGCTTCTGCTATCACGAGCGCCTGTCCATCGCCGGCAACTGCCGCATGTGCCTCGTCGAGGTCGCGGGCATGCCGAAGCCGCAGGCGTCGTGTGCGCTCGGCGTCAACGACCTGCCGCCGAACCGCGACGGCACGCCCAAGGTCATCAATACCCGCTCGCCCATGGTCAAGAAGGCGCGCGAAGGGGTGATGGAATTCCTGCTGATCAACCACCCGCTGGATTGCCCGATCTGCGATCAGGGCGGCGAGTGCGATCTGCAGGACCAGGCCATGGCCTTCGGCAAGGGCGGCACGCGCTATGTCGAGAACAAGCGCGCCGTTGACGAGAAGTACCTGGGCCCGCTCATCAAAACTATGATGACGCGATGTATTCAGTGTACGCGCTGTGTCCGCTTCATGACCGAGATCGCGGGCGTCGAGGAACTCGGCGCCATCGGTCGCGGCGAGGACATGGAGATCACGACATACCTCGAGCAGGGGATGATGTCGGAGCTCTCCGCGAACGTCGTGGACCTCTGTCCCGTCGGTGCGCTGACTCACCGCCCCTGGGCCTTCAATGCGCGGCCCTGGGAAATGCGCAAGACCGAATCGATCGACGTCATGGACGCGCTCGGTGCCGCCATTCGCGTCGATACCCGCGGCCGCGAGGTCATGCGCATCCTGCCGCGCAACAACGACGCGGTGAACGAGGAGTGGATCTCCGACAAGACACGCCACGTCGCTGACGGCCTGCGGACGCAGCGCCTCGATCAGCCGTACGTGCGCCGCAATGGCCGCCTGGAGCCTGCGACCTGGGCCGAAGCGCTCGATGTCGTGGCAAAGAAGCTCACCGGCACGGCGCCGGAGCGGATCGGCGCGATCGCCGGCGATCTCTGTGGCGCGGAGGAGATGTTCGCGCTGAAGTCGCTGCTCGATGCGCGCGGCGTGATCAACATCGACTGTCGTCAGGACGGCGCCAAGCTCGATCCGGCGCTTGGCCGCGCGAGCTATCTCTTCAATTCCACGGTCGAAGGCATCGAGCAGGCGGATGCGATCCTGCTGATCGGCACGAACCCGCGCCTCGAATCGGCTGTTCTCAATGGGCGCATCCGCAAGCGCTGGCGCCAGGGCGGTGTCAGCATCGGGCTCGTGGGCGAAGCCGCCGACCTGACCTACGGCGCCGACCATCTCGGCACGGGGCCGGATACGCTCCTGGAAATCGCCGAGGGTAAGAATGCATTCTCGGGCGTGCTCCGTCAGGCGCAGCATCCGCTGGTGATCGTCGGCATGGGCGCTGCGTCGCGGCCGGATGGCGCCGCGATCCTTGCGCTCGCGGCCCGGATCGCGCGTGATGCTACCGCCGGCAAGGATGCGGGCTGGAATGCCTTCAACGTGCTGCATATGGCGGCTGCGCGCGTCGGCGCCCTGGACCTCGGTTTCGTGCCCGGCAAGGGCGGGCTGGACGTCTCCGGCATGATGGCGGCGGCGAACGAAGGCCGCCTCGATGTGCTCTATCTGCTCGGCGCCGACGAAATCGACATGAACCGCCTCGGCAAGGCGTTCGTGATCTATCAAGGCAGCCATGGTGATGCGGGCGCACACCGTGCCGACGTTATTCTCCCTGGCGCGGCCTACACCGAGAAGGACGCCATCTATGTCAATCTCGAGGGGCGCGCGCAGATGACGGCCAAGGCCGCCTTCGCGCCGGGCGACGCCCGTGAGGACTGGACGATCCTGCGGCAGCTCTCCGCGCTGATGGGCGCGAAGCTTCCCTTCGACGATATCCGCCAGCTCCGCGCGCTCATGTTCAAGGCTGCGCCGACGCTGGCCGCGCTCGATGCGATGAAACCGGCCGGATCTGCGGGTGTGAACAAGCTGGCCGAGCGTTCGGCCAAGTTCGAGGACACGCCCTTTGTCGCGCCGATACGCGACTTCTACATGACGAACCCGATTGCGCGCGCCTCGACGGTCATGGCGGAGCTCTCGATCATCAAGGCGGGCAGCGGCCGCATACGCGCGGCAGCGGAGTGAGGCAGGCCAGCACGCATGTTTCCGACAACCTTTGAAACCTGGTGGGACTCCGCGCTCTGGCTCGCGCTGACGGTTGGCGCGAGCTTGCTGCTGATGGTTTCGCTGCTGGTCATCATCGCCTTTCTGCTGCTTATGGACCGCAAGGTCTGGGCGGCGGTGCAGCTTCGCCGCGGCCCCAATGTCGTCGGCCCGTTCGGTCTGCTGCAATCCTTCGCCGATCTCCTGAAGTTCGTGCTGAAGGAGCCGGTCATCCCGGCCGGCGCGGACAAGGGCGTGTTTCTTCTCGCGCCGCTGGTTACGACCGTGCTCGCGCTGGCGGCTTGGGCCGTGATCCCCGTCGGCAACGGCATGGTGATCTCCGACCTCAATGTCGGCATTCTCTACCTGTTCGCGATCTCCTCGCTCGGCGTCTATGGCATCATCATGGGCGGCTGGGCATCGAATTCGAAGTACCCGTTCCTGGGCTCGCTTCGTTCGGCGGCGCAGATGGTCTCCTACGAGGTTTCGATCGGCTTCGTGATCATCACGGTGCTGCTGCTCGTCGGCTCGCTCAACATGAGCGCGATCGTGATGTCGCAGGCGACCGGCATCGGCACGAGCCTCGGGCTGCCGAGCTCGTTCCTCGACTGGAACTGGCTGGTCCTCTTCCCGATGTTCGTCGTGTTCTTCATCTCGGCGCTCGCGGAGACGAACCGTCCGCCGTTCGACTTGCCGGAAGCGGAGTCGGAACTCGTCGCCGGCTTCATGGTTGAGTATTCATCGACGCCGTACCTGCTGTTCATGCTCGGCGAGTACGTGGCGATCGTGACCATGTGCGCGCTGACGACGATCATGTTCCTCGGTGGCTGGCTGCCGCCGTTCGACATCTGGCTGCTGAACTGGATTCCCGGTCCGATCTGGTTCCTGCTCAAGGTCACATTCGTCTTCTTCATGTTCGCGATGGTGAAGGCCATGGTGCCCCGCTATCGCTATGACCAGCTCATGCGGCTCGGCTGGAAGGTTTTCCTGCCGCTCTCGCTCGCCATGGTCGTCGCGGTCGCTGCCATCCTCCACTTCGGAGGCCTCGCGCCGTGAGCCGGACACACGCACACACAACCCATCTACGAGGCCGCCCATGAGCGTTGCCCAAGGCGTCAAATCGCTCTTCCTGAAGGAGTTCGTCTCGGCGTTCTTCCTCGCCATGCGCTACTTCTTCAAGCCGAAGACGACGTTGAACTACCCCTTCGAGAAGGGGCCGCTGAGCCCGCGCTTCCGTGGCGAGCATGCGCTGCGCCGCTACCCGAACGGCGAAGAGCGCTGCATTGCCTGCAAGCTCTGCGAGGCCATCTGCCCGGCGCAGGCGATCACCATCGAGGCCGGCCCGCGCCGCAATGACGGCACGCGGCGCACGACCCGCTACGATATCGACATGGTGAAGTGCATCTACTGCGGCCTGTGCCAAGAGGCCTGCCCCGTGGACGCCATCGTCGAGGGCCCGAACTTCGAGTTCGCGACTGAGACGCGCGAGGAACTCTACTACGACAAGGCGCGCCTGCTCGCGAACGGCGATCGCTGGGAGCGCGAGATCGCGAAGAACATCGCGCTCGACGCGCGCTATCGCTGACGGACGATGGGCGAGGGGATGATCGAGGGATGAGGACCGGCGGATGGGCTTGACGGCACTCTTCTTCTACCTGTTCGCCGCCGTGACGGTGATGTCGGGGCTGCTGGTGATCGTCGCCCGCAATCCCGTGCACGCGGTGCTGTGGCTCATCCTCGCCTTCTTCAATGCGGCGGGCCTCTTCGTGCTGCTCGGCGCCGAGTTCCTGGCGATGATCCTCGTCGTCGTCTATGTCGGCGCCGTCGCTGTGCTCTTCCTCTTCGTCGTCATGATGCTCGACGTGGATTTTGCTTCGCTGCGGGCGGGCTTCATCCGGCACGCTTCGGTCGGCGCGCTCGTCGGTCTCGTGCTGCTCGTTGAGCTCATTATGGTCCTCACTTCGCGCCTGATCGGTGGCGCGAGCATTGTCGCTTCCAAGGCCGCGCAGGCGCCGCAGATCGCCCCGAACCTGACGAATACCGAAGCCATCGGGCGCCTGCTCTATACGCAGTACGTATACTTCTTCCAGGCGGCGGGTCTCATTCTTCTGGTCGCCATGATCGGCGCGATCGTGCTGACGCTGCGCCACAAGGAAGGCGTGCGTCGCCAGTCGATCTCGGCTCAGAACGCGCGCACGCCGGCGATGGCCGTCGAGGTCGTGAAGCTCGCGCCCGGTCAGGTGATCGTGCCGAGCGGGGAGCGGCGCGGATGAAGAACGGAGACGACCATCAGGACGCAAGCTCGAACGTCGTCTCGCTGGCGGGGGCTCGCAAGCAGGCCAAGACCGCAACGCGGATAAGCACGGCTCGCGCCGACCATGGCGAGCGTCGCACGACAATGGGGCAGTGGGTGACGAGTGCGTTCCTCGTGGTGCTCGGGATCGGTGGTGTGTTTGCACTCGCGGCGCCGTTGCTGCGCGCGGCCGGCATTGTGGGGGGCTGAGGGAGCGCCATGGAGATCGGGCTCGGACATTATCTCGCGGTTGCTGCGTGCCTGTTCACGCTCGGCATCTTCGGCATCTTCCTCAACCGCAAGAACGTCATCGTCATTCTGATGTCCGTCGAGCTCATGCTGCTCGCCGTGAACATCAATCTCGTCGCCTTCTCGAGCTATCTCGGCAATCTTACCGGCCAGGTGTTCGCCCTGTTCGTGCTGACGGTGGCTGCTGCCGAGGCGGCGATCGGCCTCGCGATCGTCGTCGTGTATTTCCGTAACCGCGGCACCATCGCGGTCGAAGACATCAACCTGATGAAGGGGTAGGGACGCAGCGCTCGCGCCGCGCCTTCGGGACAAACGCATGATCTACCAGGCCATTGTCTTCCTGCCGCTTCTCGGCGCCCTGATCGCCGGGTTCTTCGGCCGCATGATCGGACCGCGCCCCTCGGAGCTGATCACCTCGAGCTTCCTGGTGATCGCCGCGGTGCTGTCGTGGATCGTCTTCTGGCAAGTTGGCATCGGGCACGCGACCGACAAGGTCACGCTCATGCGCTGGGTTTCCTCCGGCGAGCTGGACGTTTCCTGGGGCATCCGCGTCGATACGCTGACGGCCGTCATGCTGGTCGTCGTGAATACCGTCTCGGCGCTCGTGCACATCTACTCGATCGGCTACATGCACGAGGATCCGCATCGCCCGCGCTTCTTCGCCTATCTCTCGCTCTTCACGTTCGCCATGCTCATGCTGGTGACGGCGGACAACTTCCTGCAGATGTTCTTCGGCTGGGAAGGTGTGGGCCTCGCCTCGTACCTGCTGATCGGCTTCTGGTATCAGAAGCCGGAGGCGAACGCGGCGGCGATCAAGGCCTTCGTCGTGAACCGCGTCGGTGACTTCGGCTTCGCGCTCGGCATGTTCGGCGTGTTCCTCGTCTTCCAGACCATCAGCTTCGATGCGGTGTTTGCAGCCGCGCCGCAGCAGGCCGGCAAGACGATGAGCTTCCTCGGCTATGAGGTCGACATCCTGACGACGCTGTGCCTGCTGCTCTTCGTCGGCGCCATGGGCAAGTCGGCGCAGTTCCTGCTGCACACGTGGTTGCCCGACGCCATGGAAGGCCCGACGCCAGTGTCCGCGCTTATCCACGCCGCGACGATGGTGACGGCCGGCGTGTTCATGGTGGCGCGCCTATCGCCGCTGTTCGAGCTGGCGCCGTTTGCGCTTCAGGTCGTGACGTTCGTCGGCGTCATCACGGCTTTCTTCGCGGCGACCGTCGGTCTCGTCCAGAACGACATCAAGCGCGTGATTGCCTACTCGACGTGCTCACAGCTCGGCTACATGTTCGCCGCTATCGGCGTCGGCGCCTATTCGGCCGGCATCTTCCATCTCTTCACGCACGCGTTCTTCAAGGCGCTGCTGTTCCTCGGTGCGGGCTCGGTCATTCACGCTATGCATCACGAGCAGGACATGCGCAACATGGGCGGCCTGCGCTCCAAGATCCCGATTACCTGGGCCATGATGCTGATCGGTACGCTGGCACTCACCGGCGTCGGCATTCCCTTCGTCGTCGGCTTTGCGGGCTTCCACTCCAAGGACGTGATCGTCGAAGCGGCCTATGCCGGCCACACGGCCTACAACTATGCCTTCTGGATGCTCATCATCGCCGCGTTCATGACGTCGTTCTATTCCTGGCGGCTCATGTTCATGACCTTCTACGGCCGCACGCGCGCCGACCATCATACCTACGAGCACGCGCACGAGAGCCCCTATGTCATGCTCGTGCCGCTCTTCGTGCTGGCAGCTGGCGCGATCTTCGCGGGCTTCGTATTCAAGGGCATGTTCGTCGGCGATGGCTACAAGGAGTTCTGGGGCAAGGCGATCTTCGAGGCGCAGAGCAACCACATCATGCACGCGCTGCACGAGGTGCCGGCCTGGGTGGTGATGTCACCCTTCTTCGCCATGCTCGGTGGCTTCGCGCTCTCGTACGTCTACTACATCCACGCGCCGTGGCTGCCCGAGGCGACGGCGAACGCCTTCCGCCCGCTGTACTTGTTCCTGCTCAACAAGTGGTATTTCGACGAGCTGTATGACCGCATCTTCGTGAAACCCGCCTTTGCGCTCGCGCGGTTCTTCTGGAAGAAGGGCGATGGCGCGGTGATCGATGGTGCGATCGACGGCACAGCGAACCGCGTGCTCGTGACCGCTAACAACGTCGCCAAGCTGCAGACGGGCTACATCTACCACTATGCTTTCGCCATGCTGATCGGCCTCGCGGCCATCATCACGTGGTTCATGTTCCGCACGGGAGGCGTGCAATGAACCTCGTCGGCAACAGCTTGCTCTCCGTCGTTACCTTCCTGCCGGCGGTCGTCGCGATCTTCATGTGCTTCCTCAATTCGGAAGCCAAGCAGAACGCGCGCTGGATCGCGCTCTGGACGACGCTTTTCACGTTCGCCCTCTCGCTCCTCATCTGGATCAATTTCGATCCGAACAATCCGGACTTCCAGTTCGTCGAGGAGCGCGCGTGGCTCGGCCCCATCAAGTACAAGATGGGCGTCGACGGTATTTCCATGCTGTTCGTCGTGCTGACGGCTTTTCTCATGCCGCTCTGCATCCTGGCGAGCTGGGAATCCATCGAGGATCGCGTCAAGGAGTACATGATCGCGTTCCTGGTGCTCGAGACGCTCATGATCGGCGTCTTCTGCGCACTCGACCTCGTGCTCTTCTATATCTTCTTCGAAGCCGGCCTCATTCCGATGTTCATCATCATCGGCGTCTGGGGCGGCGGGCGCCGCGTGTACGCGAGCTTCAAGTTCTTCCTCTATACGCTGCTCGGCTCCGTGCTCATGCTGCTCGCCATGCTGGCCATGTACTGGCAGGCCGGCACGACCGATATCCCGACGCTGCTGCGGACGGACTTCCCGGTCGGCATGCAGTGGTGGCTGTGGCTCGCCTTCTTCGCCTCCTTCGCGGTGAAGATGCCCATGTGGCCCGTGCACACGTGGCTGCCTGACGCGCACGTCGAAGCGCCGACCGCAGGCTCGGTCATCCTCGCGGGCATCCTGCTGAAGATGGGCGGCTACGGCTTCCTGCGCTTCTCGCTGCCGATGTTCCCCGTGGCCTCGGCGGACTTCGCGCCGCTCGTGTTCGTGCTGTCGGTGGTGGCAATCGTCTACACCTCGCTCGTTGCGCTCGCGCAGGAGGATGTGAAGAAGCTGATCGCCTATTCGTCCGTCGCCCACATGGGTTTCGTGACCATGGGCATCTTCACGTTCTCGCAGCAGGGCCTCGACGGCGCCATCTTCCAGATGCTCTCGCACGGCTTCATCTCGGCCGCGCTCTTCCTCTGCGTCGGCGTTGTCTACGACCGCATCCACACGCGCGAGATCGCGGCGTACGGCGGCCTCGTCAATCGAATGCCCATCTACGCCTTCTGCTTCATGATCTTCACCATGGCGAACGTCGGATTGCCGGGTACCTCGGGTTTCGTCGGCGAGTTCCTGACGCTGCTGGCGGCTTTCAAGGCCAACACGTGGGTCGCGTTCTTCGCGACGACCGGTGTGATCCTCTCGGCGGCCTATGCGCTCTATCTGTACCGGCGCATGATCTACGGTGCGCTGGAGAAGCCGAAGCTCAAGGCCATCGCCGACATGACGCCGCGCGAGATCGTCGTGATGGCACCGCTCGTCATTCTCACCATTCTGTTCGGCTTCTATCCGGCGCCGATCCTCGACGTGACGGCGAAGTCCGTGAACCGGCTGGTCGAGCGGCATGATGCGGCCGTCAAGAAAGCGCGTGCCGAAAGTGCGACGCGCGTGGTCATCAGTCCTACAGCGGCGCCGACGCGCTGAGCATACCTGAGAAAGGCTCGCTGTTCAGATGTCCGCCCTCGCCGTCTACGCCCCGATGCTCCCGGAGCTGATCCTCGCGATCGGCGCCATGGCACTGCTCATGTTCGGTGTCTTCCGGCCTGAAACGCAGGACGAAGCCAGCCGCGTCATGTGGCTCGCCGTTACCGTGCTGCTGGCTGCGGGTTTTGCCGTTCTGCAGGGCGAGGGCACGGTGCGGCTCTTCGACGGCGCTTTCATCGTCGATCCGTTCGCGCGCTTCATGAAGATCGTCGTGCTCATCGGCGCGGCCGGTGCGCTGGTGCTCTCTTTCGACGAGATGGCCGAGCGCAAGGCCCTCAAGTTCGAGTACCCCGTGCTCGTTCTGCTGTCGGCGACCGGCATGATGATGATGGTCTCGGCAAACGACCTCATCTCGCTCTATCTCGGCCTCGAGCTGCAGAGTCTCGCGCTCTATGTCGTCGCGGCTTTCCGGCGCGATTCCACGCGTTCGAGCGAAGCCGGCCTGAAGTATTTCGTGCTCGGCGCACTGTCCTCGGGCATGCTGCTTTACGGCGCCTCCCTGCTGTACGGTTTCGCCGGCAGCACGAGCTTCGAGGCCATTGCTGGTGCTGCGCGCGCCGAGGGTGCGGGCCGCGATCTGCTGCTGATTTTCGGGCTCGTGTTCCTGCTCGTTGGTGTGGCCTTCAAGATCTCGGCCGTGCCCTTCCATATGTGGACGCCGGACGTCTACGAAGGCGCGCCGACACCGGTGACGGCATTCTTCGCCTCCGCGCCCAAGGTCGCGGCCATGGCGCTCTTCATCCGCGTCGTCGTATCGGTGTTCGCGGGCATCCAGCCGCAGTGGCAGCAGATCGTCGTCTTCCTCGCCATTGCCTCCATGCTGCTCGGTGCTTTCGCCGCCATACGGCAGACGAACATCAAGCGTCTGATGGCGTACTCCTCGATCGCGAACATGGGCTATGCGCTCGTCGGTCTCGCGGCCGGCACCGTCGAGGGCGTGCAGGGCGTGCTCATCTACATGGCGATCTATGTCGTCATGACGCTCGGCGCTTTCGCCGTCATCCTCGCCATGCGCCGCGATGGGGCCGCCATCGAGGACATCAGCGAGCTGGCCGGCCTTTCCAAGACGAACCTGCCTATGGCTTTTGCCATGGCCATGTTCATGTTCTCGATGGCCGGCATCCCGCCGCTCGCGGGCTTCTTCGCCAAGCTCTATGTGTTCATGGCGGCGATCAAGGCAGAGCTCTACACGCTCGCCGTAATCGGCGTGCTCGCGAGCGTGGTCGGCGCGTACTACTACCTGCGCATCGTGAAGCTCATGTTCTTCGATGATGCGCGCGCGCCGTTCGAGCCCACGCTCGGTAAAGAGCGGGCCGTGCAGTGGATCGCCATGGTGCTCGTCCTCGGATTCGTCCTGCCCATCATCTCCTCGCCTCTTGTCGAGGCCGCCGCCGCAGCCGCGCGCACACTTTTCTAGGAGCGCGGATGCCGGATCGGCCTTCATCGTATGTCGTGCCGCCGGTTGAGCTCCTTGACGAGGTCGGCTCCACGAACGACGAGGCCCAGCGGCGTGCAGCACATGGCGAGCGCGGTCCCATCTGGATTGCGACGCGGCGCCAGACGGCGGGCAAGGGGCGCTCGGGTCGCGCCTGGGTCGAGGCGAGCGAGGGTAATGTTGCTGCAACGCTGTTGTTCGTGCCGGGCTGTGCGCTCGCAAAGCTGCCGGAACTGTCGCTTGTAGCAGGTGTCGCCACCTATGATGCCGTTGCACAGTGTCTCGGCGCGCAGCGCTCGGGCCACGTGGAACTGAAATGGCCGAACGACGTATTGATCGATGGTGCCAAGGTATCCGGCATCCTCATCGAGTCCGGCAACTACAACGCGGAGACTCTCTCCCTGATCGGCATCGGCATCAATGTAGCGAGCGCGCCGCCAGTTTCGGACCGCGCCGTTACCCACCTCGCGGCGCACGCGTACGCAGGTGACGCGCGTGCGGTTCTCGATGCGCTTGTCGCGCGCATGGCGCACTGGCTATCCAGCTGGTCGGCGGGCGCCGGCTTCAGTGCCATTCGCGCTGCTTGGGCCGAGCGCGCAACGCCGATCGGGCGCACGCTCGAAATCAAGACGCAGGACGGCCCGGTCACGGGTGCCTTTGCAGGCCTCGATGACGATGGTGCGCTGTTGATCGACCTGCCGGTCGCAGGGCGTCGCCGCTTCACGTTCGGCGATGTCGCCGTGCTGCCGTCGCGGCAGGCCTGAGGACGCATTATGGCACGCACGCGGGCATCGGAATCCAAAAGCGAGAGCGAGCTCATCTTCCTTGCGCTCGGCGGTCTCGGCGAGATCGGCATGAATTGCTATCTCTATGGCCTCGGCCCGGAGAAGTCGCGCAAGTGGCTCATGGTCGATCTCGGCATCACCTTTCCTGAGGGCGAGTTCGACCCCGGCGTCGACGTCATCATGCCGGACCTCAAGTTCATCGAGAGCCGCGCGAAGGATCTGTGCGGCCTCGTGCTGACGCACGCGCACGAGGACCACTTCGGCGCGATCATCGAGCTTTGGCCGCGGATCAAGGTGCCGGTGTACGCGACGCCGTTCACGGCGACGCTGCTCAAGACCAAGATCGCCGAGCAGACGGGCGGCAAGCTCAAGATACCGATCAACGAGATCGCGCTCGGCTCGACATTCGATGTCGGCCCGTTCTCGATTGAGTTCGTCAATCAGGCGCACTCCATTCCGGAGCCGAACGGGCTTGCCATCCGCACGCCGCACGGGCTCGTCTATCACACGGGCGACTGGAAGCTCGATCAAGCGCCGGGCGTGGGGCTGCCGCCGGACGAGCAGCGCTTCAGGGAGATCGGCGAGGAGGGCGTGCTCGCGCTCATCTGCGACTCGACGAACGCCATGCGCGATGGCCGCTCGCCCTCGGAGGAGGAAGTCGCGGCCTCGATCGCGCGCATCATCAAGAAGGCCGAGCAACTCGTGATCGTGACGACGTTCGCGTCGAATGTCGCGCGTGTGCTGGCCGTGGCCAACGCGACGCGCGCGGCCGGACGGCGCCTCGTGGTAGCGGGGCGCGCCCTGCATCGCATTATCCAGGTCGGCATCGAGACGGGTTATCTGCCCGCGGATTTCGTGTACGCCGATCAGCAGCGCATTGGCGATTTCCGCCGCGATGAGGTGGTGGCGCTCGTCACAGGAAGTCAGGGAGAGCCGCGCGCGGCGCTCGCGCGGATCGCCGAGAATGCGCATCCGGATATCTCGATCGCGAAGGGTGATCTGGTCATCTTCTCCTCGCGCACGATCCCGGGAAACGAGAAGAGCGTAGGCCGCATCCAGAATGCGCTCGTGCGCATGGGCGCCGATCTCGTGACGGACAACGAGGCGCTTGTGCACGTCACGGGGCATCCGCGGCGCGATGAGCTGAAGCAACTCTATGCCATGCTGAAGCCGAGAATGGTCGTGCCCATGCACGGCGAGATGCGCCACCTCGCCGAGCATGCGAAACTCGCGCGCGCTTCAGGCATCAAAGAGGTGATGGTGGCGGTCAACGGCGAGGTTCTGTTGCTCGCCCCGGGGCGTCCGGCGATCATCGACGAGGCGCCTGTCGGGCGTATCTACCGCGATGGCAATCTCCTGATCAGCGCCGAGGACATGTGCATTCGCGAGCGGCGCAAGCTCGCCTTCGTTGGCGTCATCGTCGTGTCGCTCGTGCTCTCGCGCAACGGCAAGATGCTCGACGATCCCGAGGTGGTCATGGAGGGCATTCCCTCCGAGCGTCCCGGCGGCGGTGCTATGGAGGACATGGTGCTCGACGTCATCGAGGGGACTATCGAGAGCATTCCGCCCAAGCGCCGCAACGATGTCGAGATGGTGCGCGAGGCCGTGCGCCGCGCGGTCCGGGCGTCGGTCGATCAGGTGTGGGGCAAGAAGTCCGTCGTGCGCGTGATGGTCTCGCAGTTGGATGTGAAGATGTGATGTTCCCTCTCCCCGCTTTTGCAGGGAGTGGGTTAGGGTGAGGGGCGGCAGCATACGCAAACGTCGGCGACTGGTGCCGCCCCTCATCCCGACCTTCTCCCCGTAAAGAACGGGGAGAAGGGGAAGTGACTACCGCACAAACCCCATGCTGCCACGCGCATCGGGCTTCGAGCGGCTGATGTCGCTCATGATCTCCGCGAGGCGCGTTGGGTTTTCGAGCACACCGAGTACCTCCGCCTGCTTGCGCGCCTTGGCAAAGTCGCCGGGTGTGAGATTGGCGATGCCGGCCGCTTCCGGCGGAATACGATCCGAGCCGAAGAACATCTGCCACGCACGGCGCAGGCCCGGCTTGTCGAGATAGCTCAGGACGATCTGGAAGGTGAAGCGCCGTAGCGATGCCGTATCGACGCGCTCCATGAAATTCGTCGTGAAACAGACGGGGAGCGGATGGTCCTCCATCCAGGTCAGCATCTCGTTGACCTGTGTGATCTCCCAGGAACGCGTGGCGTCGCGTCGATCGAGTAGCAGGCTGTCCGCCTCGTCGAAGACCAGCATGGCATTTGCCTCGCGCGCCTCCTCGAAGGCTTGGGCGATATGGCGCTCGGTTTCGCCGAGATAAGGGCCGAGAATGTCCGACGCACGCTTCTGGATGAACTCCAGTCCAAGCCGGCGGGCGAGATAGCGCGCGAACGCCGACTTACCCGTGCCGGGCGGCCCCGATAGGCAGATGGAGAATGCGCGCGCCTGCGCACTTACCAGCCGCTCGGCGAGGGCGGAAAGATCCTGGTCCGAGCACACGAGCAGCGGATCGAAATCCGGAATGGCGCCTGCCTTTCGTGCCACGACGCCGGAGACCGCGCGAACGATGCCGAGCGCGGCACGCTCGATGGCTTCGGCGCCACCGCCTGAGAGTTTCGCCGCCTTGAGCGCATTCTCGTAGATCGCGGGCGTTGCATCGAGACGACGTGCAAGCGCTTCGGCCTCGCTCGTAGTGAGTTTCAGATCCATGCGCTCGGCAAGACGCTCCAGAATGCGCTGGCGCTGCACGGCCGGCGGACGCTTCAGTTCGATGGCTAGCGTCATGCGCCTCAATAATGCGGGATCAATGTTTTGCAGCTCGTTCGACGTCCAGATGATGGGAACCGGGTTCGTTTCGAGCAGACGATTGAGATAGACCTTCGATCCGCCGCGATTGATCAGGTGGACAGCGACATCCTCCATCTCGTCGAAGAGTAGTGCCGTACGCTTGTGCCCGCCGAGAAGCCGCTGCGAGAAGCTGATATCGGCGAGACGTTCGGAGCGGTTGGATTCGCCGTCGCCTGACGCGCCTTCACCAGCAGCAAAAAGCGAGGCACCGGCAGCCTGTGCGGCAACCTTCGCAAGCTCGGTCTTGCCCGATCCTGGCGGGCCATAAAGCAGGATGTTGACGCCGGCCGCGTTGCTGTCGACGGCACCGCGCAGGACTCCAGCAATGAGATCGCGGTCGGCTGTGACGTGCTCGTAGTCCTCCATCGTGACGGACGAGAGGAGCGGTTCGCCGAGCAGGGCGTTGCGCATTTCCTCGAACGAGCCGAACGTGCGCTCGAGGCAGGCATTGACCCGCGAAGGAATGGCGAAGCGCGCGTCGTAGCCGGCGAGCGAGGTGCTCTGATCGCGGACCTGCAGCAGACCGGCGGCAACGAGTTCGCCGCCAGCTGAGAGCAGCTCCTCAGTGGCGCGCGGGTGCACGTCGCAAAGCAGCGAAACGGCGCGCGTCATGGGCCCGCAATAGTCGGCGGCGGAATTGGCGAGGTATTGCACCTGCTCGAAACGCGTCGAGCAGGCGAACAAGCCGAGCAGGCGCCATGCGGCGTGGGGTAGGCCCAGAGCCTCGACCAGACGCTCGACGTTCGTTGCCATGGGCTCGGGACGCGGAGTTTCCTTGGCCGCCCGATCGAGGCTGACGACGACGCCATCCTTGTGTTTCGTCCATGCCTTCTCGAACTCGGCGGGCTTGTAGGCCATATACCCGCCGAGAGCCTCGACGAGGGGAGGCGGCAGCGGCAGGCTCAGGACATCCGAGCGCTCGTTCAGCCAGACCAGGAGATTACGCGCCGAACGCAGCGTCAGGTCCTGCCGGATGAGAAGACGGGTGAGGTAGCGCGCAATGAGACCGCGCTCGATGTCGGTAATGATGCTCATGAGGGGTTGGCCCGTGCCGTCCGGTGGGAATGCGCGCTAGTATCCTTAAATACGCTAGGTTGTGGGCCGCAGAACGGCAATGTGGCTGTTGGGCGAGCTCGTAGGCCCCAAATAGGCAAGTTCTGCTTGCGCTTGTGCGCTGCACCAGCCATTTCTTGCCCAGAATGGGCCCCGCGCCCGCCGATACAACCTTGACGGCAACCCTTACCATGGGCGTCGCATGAGCTATTTTCCCGACCATCTCGCTGACCGCTACCGACGCTTCAAGCTGCGCCACTTCATCCCTCACCAGGACGATTACGAGCAGCTTGCCAGTCACGGGCAGAACCCCGAGGTCATGATCGTGAGCTGTTGTGACAGTCGGGTCGAGCCCGAAGCGGTTTTCAGCGCCATGCCGGGCGAGCTGTTCGTCGTGCGGAATGTCGCGAACCTCGTGCCGCCGTACGAGACGGACGGCAAATATCACGGCGTGAGCGCGGCGCTGGAGTTCGCGGTGCTGAACTTGCGTGTGAAGCACATCGTGGTCATCGGCCATTCGGGGTGCGGCGGTGTGCGCGCGTGCATCGAGCATGACGCGGCCCAGCAGACGGAAGCTGAGTTCATCGCCAACTGGATGTCCATGCTGGATGGCGCGCGCGACCGGCTTCTGGCTCAGAGTCCGGGTCGTCCCATGCCGGATTTGCGTGCCAATCTGGAGCGCGAGGGCGTGAAGGTTTCGCTGGCCAATCTGCGCACATTCCCCTGCGTGCAGGTACTCGAGGGCAAGGGCCGCCTGGATCTCCACGGCGCCTATTTCGACATTTCGACCGGCCAGCTCTCGGTTCTCAACGAGGCGACCGACCAGTTCGTCCCACTCTGATCCTGCCTCCAGATCGTCCCCAAACCGCCGAAGTCACCTATCAAAGCAAGTTGACCCCAGTAACGTGCGAGCGTGTGCGTATGGCCACCCTGCCTGATCTACCGAAGACCGAGATTGCCATCATCCAGATGACGAATGCATTCCGCCGTGAGCAGAAGCTCGGCACGCTTTCGTCGAACAAGCAGCTTGCCGCCGCAGCGCGCGCCTATGCGGCTTATCTCGCGAAGGCGGGGGCGCTCTCGCATTCGGCGGACGGCCGCAGCATGGATGCGCGCGTGCGGGCGCAGGGCTATCGCTTCTGCTGGCTCTCGGAGAACCTCTCCTGGCGTCGGGAGCCGAAGGGCTATACGACCAGCGCCCTCGCGGGCACGGTGGTGACAGGATGGAAGAATTCGCCCGGCCATCGCGCGAACATGGCGTCGCCGAAGGTGACGCAGATCGGCGTCGGCGTGGCGCGCGCGCCTGGCGAGACGCCGCAGTACTATTCCGTCCAGATCATGGGCCGTCCTCCCGGCAAAGGCTGCCCTGAAGTGCCGCGCCGGTAGGCCACAATCGTGCCTTTCGTGGGACATGACGCCCGGCGTATAGTCCTGCCCGCTCGTGATCGCACGGAGGCTGTCTCATGCCTGAAGTCGCGCCCAAGACCCTTGTCCAGCAGCAGTTCGGCGCCAATGCCGCGGCCTATGCCACGTCGGTCGTGCACGCCAAGGGCGCGAGCCTCGCTCGCCTCGTCGATCTCGTGAAGCCCGGAGCGGACTGGGCCGTGCTGGATGTGGCAACGGGCGCGGGGCATACGGCACTCGCCTTCGCGCCCCACGTTCGCGAAGTGATCGCGAGCGACCTCACGCCCGAAATGCTGGAGGAGACGGCAAAGCTCGCCGCGTCCAAGGGTTATACCAACATGACGACGGCAGCCGCCGATGCCGAACGGCTCCCCTTTCCCGATGCGCGCTTCGATCTCGTGACGTGCCGCATCGCACCGCATCACTTCCCCGACATTCCGGCATTCCTGCGCGAAAGCCGGCGCGTGCTGAAGCCGGGCGGCATGTTCGCGCTCGTCGATAACGTCTCGCCGGACGCCGAGACGACGCCGGGATATTCCACTGCGGATCTGGCCGGGGCGGCTGATGCGTACAATGCCTTCGAGAAAAAGCGCGATCCCTCACACGGCCGCGCCCTGCCGACCGCCGAGTGGACACGCGAGATTGCTGCAGTGGGCCTCGAACTCGTGCACACCGAGCACGCGCCCAAGTCCATGGACTTCGCGACATGGTGCAAGACCATGAAGGTGCCTGAACCAACTGTCGCCGAGCTACGCGCCATGCTGACCGACGCGAAGGGCGCGTTTTCCGCTTTCCTCAAGCCAACGTTCGATGGCGAGAAGATCGGCTTCACACTCGACGAGCTGATTGCCATTGCCCGTAAACCTGCCTGAACCTTGGAGTGCCTCGATGCTGAACTTCTGGGATGCGAGCTGGGGGCTCGATGAACGCCTGTGCCCCTGCGATGTGTATTTCGCCGAGTACCTCGAGGAGAAGGGCGTGAAGGGCGCCTCGATCTTCCATTTCGGCACGGGTAGCCATCACATTCTGGGTCTCCGGACGGCCGAGAACGGCTCCAACAACGCCGTGCTCGGCATTACCGCGTCGCCGGGCGAGTACGAGGCGTATGTGCAGCTGCTCATCGAGAAGCCGCGGCTTGGCGCGACCTACAAGGCTTACTTCGGCGATATCTATCAGCTCGATCCGCGCCTGTTGCCCAAGCTCGACTACGTGACGAACTTTCATGCCTGCGAATTCCGCACCGAGGCGAACGACGCCTATGGCGCGCTGACCGATCTCGAAATGACGCTCGTTCTTGCGGATGCCCTGAAGCCCGGCGGCGAGATGCATTTCTACACCGGCTCGGATGGCTACAAGGCGACGCTCGCGGTCATCGAGGGGCTGAAGAAAGAGCGCGGATTTACCGAGACCAGCGCCTTCAAGACGTTGCGCATTTTCACCAAGCCGCGCTGACGACAAAGGAACGAGACGTTGGACAAGCCGAAGTGGCAGCCGAGCACGATCGCCGCGCAGGCAGGTGGCGCGGTCGATCCTGTGACGGGCGCGATCGTGCCGCCGATTCAAATGGCTTCCACGTTCGAGCGCGATCCCGATAATGCGTATCGGCGCGGTTTCATCTACGCGCGTCCCGATAACCCGAACGTGCGCCAGGCCGAGAGCGTGCTGCAGGCGCTGGAAGGTGCGGCTGCGTGCCTGC
Organism: Pseudomonadota bacterium; assembly: GCA_023410905.1. Lineage (GTDB taxonomy): Bacteria > Pseudomonadota > Alphaproteobacteria > Rhizobiales > Hyphomicrobiaceae. The sequence continues at coordinate 356 of JAEYPL010000304.1, read as the reverse complement.
TCATGGGTTCGGGAATGGCGGCGGCGACGACGGCCTTTCTCGCACTCGAACGGCCGGCGCATATCGTTGCGCCCGAGGTCATGTACTGGGCGCTGAAAGGCTGGCTCGCGAACACAGCACCGACGCTCGGCATCGAAGCCACTTTCGTCGATGCGACAAGCCTCGATGCGATCCGTGCCGCTATCCGGCCGGGCAAGACGCGCATGGTCTGGATCGAGACACCGGCCAATCCGCTCTGGAGCCTCAGCGATATCGCGGCTGCTGCGGAAGCGGCGCATCAGGCGGGCGCACTGCTCGGTGTCGACTCGACGGTCGCGACGCCCGTGCTGAGCCAGCCGATCGCGCTCGGCGCCGAT
>JAEYPL010000111.1 GCA_023410905.1 Pseudomonadota bacterium | reverse complement strand
TAATATCGGGCTTGACCGAATTCTATTTGGCTTTTAGTTGTTAACTTCAACTTCAGTAATTCTAATCGGCTTCAGTACCGGGCTGACACAACAACAATTCCAGCCCTGCGGCAAGCCTCAAACGTTGTATGTCACCCTATTGGGACACAGCGTTCCAATTTGACAAGACTCAAAACTTTGCCATGCTGCCCAACGCAATTTTTAGCACATGGCAAGGCACACAAAACCCAGACACAATGCCAACCTTGCCAAGAGCTAAAAATGCATACGCACTGCCCGCCCACCCCGGCTGACGAATATCTATCATCTTCAACTCAACACTTCAGCAACAAATCCTTGCTCAACCAGACAGTAGCTAAAAGAAATGTAACTAACTCGTTTTAAGTATCTTCACCTCATCAAGCCAACTGACATTTTATTTCTTGAAGAACGAAAAACTGACACGGAAAGAAATCATTGACCAGCGACTTACGCAAGCTGGATGGAATGTTACTGACCGAACTCAGGTGATTGAGGAATTTGATATTCACTTGACAATTGTAGAAGAGCCGGCCACTCCTTATGCCGGACATCAATACAGTGACTATGTTTTATTAGGAAAAGATGGAAAACCTCTGGCTGTAGTTGAAGCAAAGAAGACTTCAGTTGATGCAGCTATTGGAAGGGAACAAGCAAAACAATATTGCTATAATATTCAAACCAAATACGGCGGAGAACTCCCCTTTTGCTTTTATACCAATGGTCATGATATTTACTTTTGGGATTTAGACAACTACCCTCCCAAAAAAGTATATGGCTTTCCAACCCGTGAAGACCTTGAACGATATGCATACATACGCAAAGCAAGAAAATCATTAGCCGGTGAACTTATCAATACAAAAATCGCAGGAAGGGATTATCAAATACGCTCCATCCGTGCCGTGATGGAAGCTGTTGAAAAGCGTAAGAGAAAATTTCTTTTAGTTATGGCAACAGGTACAGGTAAAACAAGAACCTGTATCGCCTTAGTTGATGCATTGATGAGAGCCGGATGGGTTGAAAGAGTTTTATTCTTAGTAGACAGGATTGCATTAAGAGATCAAACTCTTGATGCATTTAAAGAGCATTTACCTAACGAACCAAGATGGCCAAAGCCACAGGAAAAAGAAATTGCCACTGATCGGAGAATATATGTTTCAACATACCCAAGTATGTTAAACATAATCCGGGATGAAACAAAAACATTAAGCCCACATTTTTTTGACCTCGTTGTTGTTGATGAAAGCCATAGAAGTATTTATAACACTTATCAGGAGATTCTTGATTATTTCAACACGATAACATTGGGATTAACAGCAACACCAACCGATGCTATTGACCATAATACTTTTCAGTTATTTGAAACAGAAGATGGCGTGCCAACATTTGCTTATTCTTTTGACGAAGCAGTAAATCATATACCACCTTACCTGTGCAACTTTCAGGTAATGAAAATTAAAACAAAGTTTCAGGATGAAGGGATCAGTAAGAGAACGATTTCATTGGAAGACCAACAAAAACTAATCCATGAAGGAAAAGAGATTGAAGAAATTAATTACGAAGGAACGGAAATTGAGAAAAAGGTAATCAATAGGGGAACGAATGCTTTAATAGTCCGTGAATTCATGGAAGAGTGCATTAAAGACGCCAATGGAGTATTGCCGGGAAAAACAATTTTCTTTTGCATTACACAAGCACATGCAAAGCGGATTGAAGAAATATTTGATGCCTTGTACCCGGAGCACAAAGGCGAAATTGCTAAACGGATTGTGTCTGAAGATCCCCGTGCTTATGGAAAAGGAGGTTTGCTTGACCAATTCAAAAATAACGATATGCCCCGGGTGGCATTGAGTGTAGGTATGCTTGATACAGGAGTTGACATCAGGGAAATAACCAATCTCGTTTTTGCAAAACCGGTTTTCAGTTATACAAAATTCTGGCAGATGATTGGCCGGGGAACAAGACTGCTGGAAAAAGATAAACTTAAACCATGGTGCACTGAAAAAGATCGTTTCCTCATTTTGGACTGTTGGGATAACTTCGAATACTTTAAATTAAATCCAAAAGGGAAAGAACTAAAACCACAAATTCCTTTACCAGTACGTTTATTTGGAGTTCGTTTGGATAAAACAGAAGAAGCACTAACACAAGGCAAAAATTCTATAGCTGAAAAAGAGATTGAACAATTAAAAAAGCAAATCACATCACTGCCTGCTAATTCGGTTGTAATTCTTGAAGCAAAGCATGAACTTCAAAGAATAGATGATAGCAACTTCTGGAACAATCTATCGCATGACAAACTGAAATTTTTAAAAACTGTTGTAAAGCCATTGTTCAGAACAGTGGCCGGAGCCGACTTTAAAGCCATGCGTTTTGAAATGGACATTGTAGAAGTTTCACTTGCTCATTTAAAGAACGAAACAGATAAGTTTGAAACGCTAAAAGATAGCATCATTGAAGAAATTGGTGAACTTCCTTTGAGTGTAAACATTGTTGCAAAAGAAGAACAATTGATCAAACAATCACAAACGAATAATTATTGGGCAACGGTTACCGAAGAGAAGTTTGATGCACTTATCCAAAAACTTTCACCGTTGATGAAATTCCGGGAGGCCATTATTCCTTTAGGCCCTGCAAAATTCAATTTTAAAGATGTCATAGCTGAAAAAGAGTTTGTCGAGTTTGGCCCGGAACATCAGGCCTTGAGTGTAGCAAAGTATCGTGAACTGGTAGAACAGAAAATCAATGAACTGGTTTCAAGCAACCCTGTTCTGCAAAAATTAAAAGAAGGAATGAACATTTCAGATGCAGAAGCTGAACAGCTTGCAGAAGAACTACACAATGAGCATCCGCATATCACCATTGATTTACTGCGGAGAGTTTATAACCATCGCAAAGCCGCATTCATACAATTTATCAAACACATTTTGGGAATTGAAATTCTGGAAACATTCCCTGAAACAGTGTCAAAAGCATTCGATGAATTTATTTCAGTTCACTCCTATCTTTCCAGCCGACAGCTACAGTTTTTGGATTTATTGAAAGAATTCATTTTGGAGAAAGGCGATGTTTCAAAACGGAATTTAATAGAATCGCCTTTTACCTTACTGCATCCCGAAGGTATCAGGGGTGTTTTTAGTCCTAAAGAAATTGATGAAATAATTAGTTTAACTCAAAAAGTAATTGCAGCATAATGTTACAAAACAACCCAACATTAAAATCGCTTATCGATAAACTCTGGAATAATTTCTGGAGTGGCGGCATTGCCAATCCATTGACAGCGATTGAGCAAATCACTTATCTGCTTTTCATGAAGCAGCTTGACAAAAATGAAACAATTGCCGAAAGAAATGTAACCGAAGGTTATATTGAGGAGAAGGATTACAATTTCCGTTTCAAAGGAAAGTACCAGCCACCCGGCACTACCAAAGAAAAAGATGCTATTGATAAAAATGATTTACGATGGAGTGTTTTCAAGCACATGCCTGCAGAAGCAATGCTCTTGCATATTCAAACAAAAGTTTTTCCTTTTCTGAGAGATTTAAATAAGCTGGAAGAAGAAGATGTACAAACTGGCAAAAAGAAAAAGAAAGCAGAAGAAAATCCATTTACCAAACACATGGCCAATGCTGTGTTTATCATGCCTAAAGCTTCACTATTGGTAGAAGCTATCAACATCATTGAAGATATTTTTAAAGAAATAGACAAAGATGCTGTAGAACGAGGTCAGGCTTTCCAGGATATACAAGGCGATGTATATGAAATGCTGCTAAGTGAAATTGCTACTGCCGGAAAGATGGGTCAGTTCCGTACACCACGCCATATTATTAAACTAATGGCAGCATTGGTACAACCGCAGTTGGGACAGTTAATTTGCGACCCGGCCTGTGGTACTGGTGGCTTTTTATTGGGAGCCTATCAATACATTCTTACCGATCTGGTACGCAAAAAATCGAATGTAAAACTGGAGCTTGATGAAGATGGTTTTGAAACTGGCAGTATAAGCAAGGTATTGACGGAAGATGTGAAGCAACGATTGAAAGAATGTTTTACCGGTTATGATATTGATGAAACAATGGTGAGATTGGGATTGATGAACCTAATGATGCATGGCATTGATAACCCAAACATCAACAATAAGGATACGCTGGACAAAAACTTTAACGACCCTAATCCTTATTCGGTGATAATGGCTAACCCGCCTTTTACCGGCAACCTTGATACAGCAAATTTATTTGAGAACAGGAGAACAGATACCCGGAAAACAGAACTGCTTTTTATTGAACGCATTTTTAATATGCTGAAGTTGGGTGGCACAGCTGCGATAATAGTACCACAAGGCGTATTATTTGGCACAGGCAGGGCCTTTGTGGAGATTAGAAAAATGATGGTGGAAGAAGCAGAACTAAAAGCAGTAATAACTATGCCAAACGGTGTGTTTAGACCGTATGCCGGAGTAGCTACTGCTATTTTAATTTTTACAAAGGCAAGTGAAACCAAAGACGTTTGGTTTTATGAAATGCAAAATGATGGCTACAGCCTTGATGATAAAAGAAACAAAATACCAGAAAGCGACTTGCTGGATATTATTGAAAAATACCACCACCGGGAGAAAAACGGAAGCGACCGGAAAATGAAACATTTTTTAATACAGAAAGCAGAGATAGCAGAAAATGATTATGATTTAAGCTTGACAAAGTACAGGGAAGAAGATTATAAACCCAAAGACTATGATGAGCCAAAACTCATTCTTGATAAGCTGAAAACAATTGAAGAAAATATATCAAAAGGTATTATTGAAATCGAAGAATTACTGAAATGAAATTTGAGAAATTAGGAAGTATAGTAAAGATTTCCAAAGGGAAGAAACATGCACTTGCACCACGGCGACTGCATCAAAACTCTCGTTATATACAGATTGAGGATTTACGTAACAATGAAAATTTAAAATATACAGATGAAAAAGGGGTCGAAGTACATGAAAATGATTTAATCATTGCATGGGATGGAGCCAATGCCGGAACAATTGGTTTTGGTTTACGGGGGATGATTGGAAGCACCCTTGCAAGGTTGCGGATAAAGGAAGATAAAGAATACAATACTGATTTTATTGGGTACTTCCTGAAAGGGCAATTTGACTATTTACAGGCAAATGCAACTGGTGCCACAATCCCTCACATTGACAGAGACTCTCTTGAAGCTTTGAAAATTCCGGTTTTAGATTATCCTGAACAATATGAAATAGCCCAGATACTTTCTAAATCAGAAAACTTAATAAAGCAACGCAAAGAAAGCATTGAACTGCTGGATAAATTTTTAGAAAGCATCTTTTATGAAATGTTTGGTGATCCTGTAAGAAATGAGAAGGGTTGGGAAACAAAAACTATTGAGCAGCTAATAAAAAAAGAAAAGTATTCATTAAAACGGGGTCCTTTTGGAGGGGCCTTGAAAAAAGAAATCTTTGTTCCATCAGGTTATCTTGTCTATGAGCAGTTTCATGCTTTAAACAATGATTTTACTTTTGGTCGTTATTATATTGACGAAGAGAAGTTTAAAGAATTAAAGGCATTTGAGGTAAAACCGGGCGACATTATTGTTAGTTGCTCTGGCGTTTATTTAGGGAAGCTTGCTATAGTACCAAAGGGTGCTCCCCGTGGAATAATAAACCAAGCACTTCTTAAGATTACTCTTGACAACAGTTTAATTGTAAATAACTTCTTTGTTTTTGTATTTAAAGATGAAAACTTTAAAAAGAAGTTTTATGGAAATAGTATCGGTAGCGGAATACCAAACTTTCCACCGATGGACGACTTTAAGAAATTTCGCTTTATACATCCTCCTATAGGAGTGCAGAATAAATTTTCTTCAATAGTTACCAGCACTGAAACATTGAAGTTATTCTTAAACGAAAGTCTGCGTGAATTAGAAAATCTTTTTGGCTCATTGAATCAACGGGCATTTAAAGGTGAGCTTCAATTCAAGAACATTCCACAGAAAGAAATCGGCGACCCTTTGGAGGGAATGGATTTACCAGAAGGAGAATTGCCAAAGCTGGATGATATTATTAAGCAATCGGAAGGAAAGGCAGAAGTAGTATCAGGCGATGATGAGAAAGAAAAAGCAACTTCGCCTTTTGAGGATATTTCTACTGTTACCGGAAGCATTTCTAACTACAAACCGGTATTGGCTGATGTGCAACCATTTATTCAAAAATCTTTTCGGGATAATTATTTCACATTTGACAACCTGAAACAAGCCACTGTAAAAGCAGGTTGGCAGTATGATTTTGAAACATTAAAAAATTATGTGTTTGAGCTATTGAGAAAAGGTCAACTAAGACAAGTGTTTGCAGATGCAACTTTCAAAGCCTCTTTTAAAGAATCAGATGCAGACTATAAAAAAATAACAGGGCTTACAGAGCAAATGTATTTGCAACAACCAGCCACCAGCCGCCTATGAGACTATTGCATGTAAAAATATTGGGAGATAAAAGAGGGTTCCGTGGGTTACCGCCGGGCAGTGAGTTCTGGTTTGACAAAGCCGAATTGACGGACGGCAAACTGGAGCCTATCTGTCTTGTTGGCTTAAACGGATCGGGAAAGTCAAATCTGCTGGAAGTTATCTGTGAAATATTTTACTATTTAGATCACTATGTGCTGGCAGAAGGTAAACCGCAAAGAAAATTCAAATCGGATTTTGGTTTTGAGATTACCTATTTGCTTGATGTTACGTTTCAACTTTCAAGAATAAATAGCCTCGAAAAAATCGGCAAATTAGATTGGGAAGGAACGAGAGAAGCAAAACTGACAATTGTAAAACAACCTAAAGAATTACCGAGGGTTTCTTTATCATCCAACAACAACATAAAAGTTGAAAACAGTAAAGACCATGAACTTTTTATTCTGCCAAATCATGTGATTGCTTATAGTTCCGGTCAAAATGAATTGTTAAGCAATCCTTTTATAAAATCATCCTATCGCTATTTTCAACAACTGGAAAAGGAACTGGCAAAAAGTATCAATCTTGAATTAGGACTTAATCGTCTTTTTTTCCTCGACTATGAAAGCAGTCAGATGGCAACTATCTGCAATTATCTTTTCAGCGAACAAAATAACAGCCACCTTGTAACAGAAGAATTGGAACTGGAAACAGAAAGGCCGGTTGACAGCTTCAGTATCACTATTCATTTCAGAAATTACAGGGGACACATGATTCCGCTGCCACTTTCCATCAGCAAAGCCATTGAGGATTTAAAATGTTGTGCAACTGTCTATGAGGAAATAAAAGAAGAGGTAAACAATAAAGAAGAAGTTGTAGAACTGAAAATGGCTTTTTGGTTCAGCAAGGAATTAAGAGAAGCTTTTCAAAGAAGATTCGGTTCGGCGATTGCCTTATTCAGAGATTTATATTACCTGAACCTTTTGAATATCCATCACCATCCTGTTGAAACAAGAAATCGTATAAAAGAAGCACCAAGCATGACCTATGATAACCTTTCCTACATGGTGCCGGTGCCACAAAGAAATAAACTGATTTTTGTTTTAGATAAGCTTCGATTCAACAAAACTGGCGAGACTGAGCCAATCAAATATAAAAACCTGAGTGATGGAGAACACCAGTTAATGCATGTATTAGGCAGCATCATGTTATTGAACACTTCAGGTTCACTTTTAGTTTACGATGAACCAGAAACACATTTCAATCCTGAATGGCGTTCGCAGTTAATCACACTTATTAATAAAGCAACCAAAGAAAAAGAAGCGGTTGATAAAATCCGAAAGCAGGAAATTATTATTACTTCCCATTCGCCGTTTATCGTGTCGGATTGCAGACGGGAACGGGTTTTCATTTTTGAAAAAGGAAATGTACGAAGCCCTGACATGAATACGTTTGGTGCTTCGGTCAATCTAATTACCATGAAAGTTTTTGGAAAAACTGAAACTATTTCAGAAATGCCCGATCAAAAATTGAAGAAAATAAAACAGTCTTTTTTAGACAAGGAAATTGACAAGAACACCGCTATTGAACTTACTGACGAATTTGGTGAATCAATTGAAAAAACTCTTTTGATTGATTTTTTAATAAAGCAAGAATAACAAATGCTGTTTAAGTATAAACACATAAAGCATCCATTAGATAAATTCCATGTCTATATCAGGCATCTGGTTTTAGATGTTTGGTGTAATGCGTCACAGCCATTTTCTACAGATTTACTGATGCCTTCATTTAGTGCTTTGGTAAACGCAATGCCAAACAATTACCTCTTAAATCCAATTCAGGAAATATACAATGATCTAAAAAGAAAGCCGAAAAGTTTCAAAAGACTTTTGCATGATGGATTTCGAAAAAATAACAACATTGAAGCTCTTTGTTCAGGGAGTTATTCCCCTATTCAATATGCCGCAATAAAAGTGGTTGATAAAGATTTTTCAAACAAGCTTTACAAATTTTTTGTCAATGCTTATGATTTGCTAGACGACTCAAGAGTAAATGCAAGTTTAGGCGGCATCAATAAACACTATAAAGAATTTTTCAAGAAAGGTGTCAATAAAACAGTATGTCCATTTTGCGGAATTTTGCCAATGCTAAATTCAGAAAATGCTAAAAGGGAAGCCTACGACCATTATTTCCCAAAGGAAATATATCCTTTCAATTCTGTAAATTTTGATAACCTCGTCCCGATGTGTCATACATGTAACTCAAAATATAAGACACGAAAAGATCCTATAAATTTAAGATATGGCGGGCCTCGTAGAAATGTGTTTTTCCCCTTTATTACTTCGACAAGTACAAACATTGATATAGAGTTTACTTTCAATACTACAGATGTTGAAAATCTCACTTCAGCCGACATTGATATTTTAATAACTCCGGACAATTCAAATAATGAAGTTGACCGCTGGAAAGAAATTTTCGGAATTGAAGAAAGATATAAAGCTGTTTGTTGCGAAGAAGCGGCATATAAAGGTTGGCTGGAAGAGTATCAAACAATGACTCAAATGGGTACTGTTATTTCTTTTAATGACTATCTAGCAGCCAAATCAACGAATAAGCATCTGAATAAAAAATTTCTGGAAGTCGCTTATTTGACAGCTTGCAGAAATGCAACTGTGATTTAGCCAACGCACCAAGTCAGGCACATGGGCAGGCACACAAACCCACAGCACAAAAGCAAACCTGCCCAAGAGCCTGCCTTGTTCCCACGCTTCCGGGACACACCCTACTTCGATGGACACATACTTTCAATTCAAATTACCAAGACGAAGGGCGAACATACAACAGGGAGTTTGCTGCTATGCTGGCAGACGAATATGTTCTCAGCTTTAAATCGCTATCAGCCCATTGCCAGCCGACGGAATTCTATCAGCTTTTGTGTTATCTTCATCATCAGTTTTTCAATCAGCAGCGGCTCCGGGCTGGACATTATAAAATACCAGCACAGCAGCAAGCTCTGTTCGTTATAGGGCATTAGAGCGACAGTTTTCAAAATGAAATTCAAAAATTACAAATCAGCAATTCACAATTTTACCCACTCCTTTATTAGCATTGATTATATGAAAAGCGGAGTGCTTGCGGTGAATGTATTGATAGACTTATTGAATTTTAATCTGGAGACTAAAGCTACGTTTGACTTCATAAATAAAAGTGTCATGCCGATAGAGGCTGACACAAAACGAAGTCGAAAGCTTTTGGAAGACTATTTAGATTGGTTGCCTGCACATTTCCTTAGTCATAATTGTGACTTGAGCAAGTTGGAAAAACTGAAAATTACTTTTTGGGCTGACTTAGCTAAAGCGAGAACACCACCAGGGATGAGTGACACAAAAGAATTCACCATCCATGCGATTGCCAAATGGAAAGCGGAAAATAAGGAAGAAGAAATAATCGAAATCTCTCAAATGGAAATGATCAAACAAAATTATTTGAAGTTGCGAATACCTGAAGTTTAAACCACTAAGAAACGCCCTATAACATCGGTTTTGCAATATGGTGGCTGATGAATAAGTGCTAAACGTTATGCTACTATTCAACTTTATTAATAAATTTAGGCTGACGGTACACGGATTGCCACCACATCGCAAAGCCGTTTTCCGTTACCTGCCATATAAAAGATGAACCTCAAAACATTCATAATATATTTTGCAGCCCTTTTCTTTATTGGCAAAAAATCTATTGCTCAAAATATATTTCCAATTGGAAAAGATTCACTGACAAATAAAACGTTCTCGAAATTTTTAGTAGACACTTACCACAAAGACAAATTTTCTTTTGCCAAAAACTGGGATTATTCCTGGGATGTTTACAAGGATGATAGCACAGGTATGTTTAGCAAAAATGGTGAAGAACCAATAACATCCTCTGCTACAGCACATCTATTCTATACTGCCAATTGTTTGACAAATGTTCAGGGTGGTTATGAAATCAGGTATTGTTTCGCCGACAAAACAAAAGAAGGATTTATTTTGACATTTTCCGATGGACTTCCAGCCGTTTAAAATTCATAGTGACACTATTCATGACATTTACTCTTCTTGACATACCTCAATTATTTGGACTGAGCATAGAAGTTTACGTAATCTGTTTCATAATTGCTGCGACTACTTTCATTGTTTGCAGGCGGATGCTGAAAATGTTCGTTAAGACAGACAGAACAAGAAAAATTGCAACATGGAGCATCACGCTGTTGGCGACACCGCTTATTTACCTTGGATTAATTAGGCTGTTGATGTTTTGGATTACTTACACGCCGAGCAGGGACTTTGACAAATCTCAATTGGCAAACCGACAGAGAAGGACGTTTTCAAATGGCAGGAGACATCATTGAAAGCAAAAGGCTTCTTGGTAAAGACACAAGCCAAGTCAAACAGATTTTAGGCGACGCAGCATGGGGAAACAGTGATAGCACTTTCGTTTACGACATGGGTTTCGGCGGAGGTGGGCTTGGGTTCATGTTTCATCACCTTATTGTAAAATTCGACAATAACAAAGTCGTATTGGTTGAACATGCAAAAATTCGTGACTGAAAGCACATGCCACTAACATCGGTTTGGCGTTAAGGCGGCTTGAAGGGAAAAAAGCAGTTTTGTTTCGCTATTGTGCTTCATATCCAGCTTGACAGAACGCTATTGAGTAGTAGAAATAAACTTGTAAATTAGTTCATTATTCGCCTTCAGTTGTGGGCAGACGGAACACAGAATATCGCCACAACGCCAATGCCCGCCCGTTAGGCGTCATGAGCTTAGCCTTCACAATAGCCGACATTTCGTTAAAATAAATATCCCATTTTGGGAACTTTTAATATCTTTGATAAAAGTTGAAGGTTGAGAGTTATTGCCAAGAAAATCCTACGAGAGTTCTGGAAAAATCATCCTGACTGTGAACAGCAGTTAAAAGCCTGGTACCAGGAGACCAGCAAAGGAGAATGGAAAAATACAAAGGCTATCAAAGCCGAGTATCCTTCTGCCAGCTTTTTAGCGGGAAACCGCGTTGTTTTCAACATCAAAGGCAATCACTACCGGCTGATTGTGAAGATCAACTATGACTATCAAATAGTGTGGATACGTTTTATAGGCACACACGCCGAATATGACAAAATCGATGCCCTCAAAATTTAAGCAATGACAGTAAAACCTATAAAAACAAAAAAAGACTATTCGCAGGCAATGGCGCGATTAGATGTGCTATTTGATGCTAAAAAAAACACTCCAGAAGGCGATGAACTGGAGGTCCTGAGTATTTTAATCGAAAAATACGAGGACGACCAATTCCCGTTAGAACTACCTGACCCAGTTGAAGCCATCAAGTTTCGCATGGAGCAATTAGGATACAACCAGGTAGACTTAGCCAATGTTGTAGGACTGAAGAGCCGGGCCAGTGAAATCCTAAACAGAAAAAGAAAACTGTCACTAGATATTATACGGAAGTTGCATGACAAACTGAATATTCCAACGGATGTATTGATACAGCCATATTGAAGAACAGCACGACGCCTAACAAATGTATTGCAGCAAGTGGGGCTAGACATGAAAAAATTTGTTTTTTAGTTCGCTATTCAACATTGAGTATCGGCAGGTTGAATAAATCCAGGCAAAATATTAATTTCATCATGATAAAAAAACAAACATCAGTTTAAGCGGGATGTTATAAAATTTCCCACCTGCAGCAATAATCACCCGTTAGGTGGCATTTAAAAAGTGGCCTGTGTTGCCAGATCCCATAAAAATACATATCTTTAGCGTTAGTAACGTAATCCGGTAGTATGCTTATTTCGTTTGGAACTAAAGAAACCGAGAAAATTTGGCTTGGCGAACGCGTTAAGAAAATTCCAAATCAAATTCAGGAGATAAGTCGCAGAAAACTCAGAATGATCAATAACGCGGTAGACTTGAATGATCTAAAGATACCACCGGCGAATCGACTAGAAAAATTGAGTGGTAATTTAAAAACGTTTTATAGTATACGCATAAATGATCAATGGCGGATTATTTTCAAATGGTCATCAGGTAATGCCTTAGAAGTGGAGGTGATTGATTATCATTAAAAATTTCATAAATGGCAAAGTTGAAAAACATACATCCCGGAGAAATTTTGTTGGAGGAATTTTTAATTCCTTTCGAGATTACTGCATACAGATTAGCTAAAGACATAGGAATTCCTCAAACTAGAATATCCGAAATTTTAAAAGGCAATCGACGTATCACTGCCGATACCGCCTTAAGATTAAGTAAGTATTTTGGAAATTCAGCTAAGTTCTGGCTGGGGCTGCAGGATGATTACGATTTAGAGGAAGAGTCAAATGCCAAACATAAGTCCATCGATTCAATAAAATCACTCCATGAAAACGCTACCTAACATTGCATCAACAATATAGCGGGGTGATGGAAATAATCTCAGTATGGTAATCACAATCAACTTGAGTATCAGCAGACAAATAACACCAAGCTATGGAATAAATAATGAACATTTATATCTTTAATAAGCTTCGGCGCCGGGGTAGACAGATTATAAATACCGCCACACCGCCAATACCCACCCGTTAGTCACATCCAGATCATGACGAGTCGTTCAGTTCAAAAAATGGTACAAACAGAAACTTTAGTATTAACTAAAGGCCAATTGTTTTGGCACTATTGCATCATAGGCTTCTTTTTGATACCTCCTATTATGAACATAATTGACATCTTCAAATATTATGTGACACACACATATGAAGGCGTTAGAACGATTGGCGAAATGGCTACATGGAGTTATTTACCCTTGATTCCAGCAGTGGCTTTTTATTACATTCAAAAAAGAAGATTAAAATTCAAGGTTATTGCTGTTGCACTGGATGCTGCTACTTTCATTGATGCTGTAAAAGAGACTGCCCTACAACTTGACTGGGAAATAATCGAGCGGAAATCCAACTTAATAGTCGCCAGGAGCGGCTTTAGCTGGAGGAGTTGGGGCGAATTGATAACTATTATAAAAGAAAAAGACAGAATTTTATTCAACAGCATTTGTGACCCGGGCAATATCGCTTCTGTTGCATCATGGGGAATGAATAGAATGAATTTGAAAACCTTTGAACAGCATGTGAGACTCAAAGCGCTTTAAAGCGGCCTGGGTTCGTCAGGGCAGGACGTATAAACCATCCGATGTTCCATCATTCACTTCTTGTTCCAACTCCACGAAATACATTCAAGATTAGTTCTTAAATTCATCAAACATAATTCTCATCATAGCTGCGGACCGGATAGCGGTTTCCCAAAAACTCCACCGGATACTAAGTAATAACCAATAGCGGTAGTGAAATGGCAATGAACTTTAAAATGCAAGCAGTAAAAGCTGACATCACAACGGTGCAGGTAGATGCCATAGTGAATGCTGCCAACACCTCACTTCTTGGGGGTGGTGGAGTTGATGGAGCCATTCACAGAGCAGGCGGGCCCGCAATTTTAGAAGATTGCAGGAAAATAGTAGCCAGGCAAGGTGGCTGCAAAACTGGAGATGCTGTAATTACCACCGCCGGAAACCTTCCAGCAGATTTTGTTATACATACTGTCGGTCCCGTCTGGAACGGAGGCCACATGGGTGAAAGAGAAAAGCTTGCAAGTTGTTATAAGAACTCGTTACAACTAGCCATTGAAAATAACTGTAGATCAATTGCATTCCCAAATATTAGTACAGGCATTTACAGGTTTCCTAAACCAGAAGCAGCTTTTATTGCCATATCAACAGTAGCACGCTTCCCTATAGAGCCGAACGTAATTGAACTTGTACAATTTGTCTGCTTCGATCAGGAAAATTATGACCTTATAGAAGCCGAACTTCAACGGTGGGGCAAAAATCAATCTACCTGATGCCCTTTCGATAACACCGGTTTAGCACAAGCAAAGCTGACAATCAAGGGCTGAACTTCATATCTTTATTTAGCAGCAGTGCAAAAGCAGGCTGACCGAAGTCTGATTTGCGCCTGCACCCATCCATTAACGTCAGCTATATATAGTGAGAGACCAAAACAACATACCAGATTCAGTAGAAATAATTCATCAGCACCTTGAAGATTTCTTTCCTTCAGAAGAGATTTTGGTACTACACGAAAAAGAATCAGAAGTTATCCATTCAGACATTTTTATCGTTAAACCGGGCGAAGACAGGAATTATAATTTACTATTGACTTGCGGACTAAGCGCCTTACCAATGAAAGTGCCAGGCGAACTGGACCACTTGAAATTTGCTGAAATCACAATCCTATTGCCTGCGAACTGGAAACCTGAATATAAAGATTTAGCTGAAGAAAATAATTATTGGCCAGTACGGGCATTGAAACAACTTTCGAGATATCCTCATCTAAACAATACCTGGTTAGGTTATGGACATACAATACCATTGGATCATTCCCGTAAGGTCAACCATAATTTTGACAGCATTATCTTACTTGAATCAATCACACTTTCTGACGACTTCACCTACATAGAAACTGAAGAAAAGGAAATTTATTTTTACTCTGCAATCCCAATATATAAGGAAGAGTTAGAGTATAAAATGGAACATGGAACAGGGAAATTACTTTCAATTTTTCAACAGTTTGGCATTGACGAAATTGTTGACATAAATAGAAATAATGTTTGCAAATAAACTAAATACGGCTGCCAAACCCGTATTGGCCAATGAGAGGCTCACGTATTTCAATTGAACTCATATTTAGCAATGCATAAACAGTAATGTCACCCAATGTTAGACAAGCCCTAAATAGTAACACAACAATTGTACGCCGTCAAATAGACTAAAAAATATGCTTTATAAATATGTGGTAGTGACAGGGATTAAAAAATCAGGCTACAATAGATTTGCAATAATGTTTATTCTCTGAAACAAAATCGAAATATATTTAACAGCAGTAAAATGGAAGACATGAAAAGTAAACTAATTCTATTGATTTTCTGTTTGCAATGCTTTTACGGCTTAGCACAAAACAAAATTTCATCCAAAATAAAGCTGCAGGTTGATTCATTAGTCAATGCAGAAATGAATAACCAACGCATACCTGGTCTTTCTCTCGTGGTAGTACGTGATGGGAAAATTGATTATGTAAAGGGCTATGGCTATTCTAATCTCGAACATAGAGTACCCGTAAAAGCCGAAACCATTTTCCAGGCAGGTTCTGTAGGCAAACAGTTCACGGCATTTGCTGTATTGCTCCTTGTACAGGACGGGAAAATGAGCCTTGACGACAAGCTCACTAAATTTTTTCCTGATGCACCCCCGGGATGGGATTCTATTACCTTTCGCAACCTGCTCAATCATACCAGTGGCTTTAGCGATTATACCAATAGTTTCCAGTACTGGGCCAACTATACCGAGGATAGTTTGTACCAGGAGTTTAGAAAGAGGCCATTGCTCTTTAAAGCCGGTGAAAAACAGCGATACAGTAATATGGGTTATGCTACCCTTGGCATAATTATCAGTAAAGCTGCAGGTAAATTTTACGGTGATTTTTTAAAAGAACGGGTGTTCACGCCATTGGGTATGACTACAGCCAGGATCATCACTGAGGAAGATATTGTTCCGAACAGGGCTGCAGGATACCGGTTGCTCAATGGCATCATTAAAAACCAAGAATGGGTATCTCCTACCATCAACACTACAGCAGATGGTTCAATGTATGTAACAGCACTGGATATGGCTAAATGGGAAGCTGGCTTAAACGAGGGTAAATTGCTGAAAAAAATATATTACGACCTGATGTGGGCGCCTACCAAACTCACTGATGGCACAATCGAAAATTATGGGTTTGGCTGGTCAATTGATTCTGCAAATGGCAAACGGATATTGGAACACAATGGGAGCTGGCAGGGATTTGAATGCACCATCAAACGCTATCCTGAAAAGAGAATTGCGGTAGTGGTATTTGCAAATCTTAAACGAGCCAGCACCTATAAAATTTCTACAAAAATATTACGCATATATGAACCCGGGTTAAGTATTGCCAGTTTAAAAACAATAAAGGATACGGAGCCCGGTATCACAAAACTAGTAAGTGAGTTTATCAATAATGTGACCGAAAATAAATTGCGTTTTGATCAGTTCTCGACAGAATTGGCTTCAGAGCTTATGGATAGCACCACACTGGCAAGAGGATCCGAATATTTCAAATCAAAAGGCCAATTTCTTAAACCAGAGTTGCTTTCCAGGAAGGAATTGAGCAATGGTACCAGGGAGTATCGTTACAGGCTCCTATTTAGCAAAGAGATATTAGGGTTAATGATACAGTTCAACAAAGAAAATAATATTATTGATCTGCAAACAAGTGAATAATATCATTTAAAGGAATTAAGGTTTAGACTACATCCAATTTCGTGGTTTTGAGCCGATGATTAAATGCCATCCAGTAATGATTGGGTTGAAGCAGCAAGAAAAGCCATATTGAACTAAAACAGAAGTTTTCCGCTATAGTCAGAATTGACTACACATTTGAGGTATAAACTTATCCCCCGCTTCTGACAGCAGTGATATCCAAAACTGTTGCAGCCCCCCTTTTTACTCAGCATTAGATTTAAGTGTCAACAGCCACTTTGCAAATTTTTCACTTTACCCTTACGCCTCAGGAATCAAATAATTTAAAATTCTGGTTTAACTTCCCCATAGTTAGGGAAAATACATCTAAGCAGTTAAATCAATTTCCATGAGCAACAAAGAAGTGTCATTTTTAAACCAGAATGGTCCGGTTATCATTATAGAGGATGATATAGATGACCAGGATATGCTCACAGAAGTATTCAGGAAATTAAAGTATCCTAATGAACTCTTGTTTTTTACCGATGGGCAGGAAGCGCTCAAATTTATATCTGCCCGAAATGTGGTGCCCTTCCTTATTCTTTCGGATATCAATTTGCCTAAATTGACAGGATTTGAGCTAAGAGAAAAATTGAAAACAGATGCTAACCTTTCTTTGAGATGTATCCCCTATTTATTCTTTTCTACTGCTCTAAATCAAAAGGCTGTTATTGATGCTTATAGTTTATCTGTGCAAGGTTTCTTTGTAAAGCAAACTACTATGGCTGAGCTGGAAAAAACGATTATGGTGATCATGGAATATTGGAAGAGGTGTGCTGCACCAAACAGTTTCTAAAGCTTAAATTTTAAGAGTCGCTTGTTTGACATAAGGATGGTGACAAGTTATATCAAGAGGCCTATAACCCAATGTTAGAAACTGCAGAAAGATTTCATCAGGATTTGACCACGCAGTTTGGATTAGTTTCAACTGGCTGTGAAGACGGTGTCGTATTTTTGATGAATCTGAAGACCTGGTCAACTGTTGGCGGAAAAAAAATGATCTCTGCGTTATAACCTTAGAATATGACCCATTACCATAAAGAAATCACCCGGATCAAAAAAACTGCTTCTCCAATCAGAACCAGCTTGAAACCGTGATTGGAACCAGGCATTTTATCTCCAATCATTTTGACAGGGAATTGAACCTCGAACTTCTATCGCATATCCGTTTAACTTCCTAATTCCATTTGTTGCGCCTGTACAAAAGGTATTATGGTCAAACCCCTAAACAATTCCTTACAGATAAACGCCTGGAACAGTCGAAAAAATACCTGAAGAAAGGAAACAGCGTAACCCAAACCTGTTACGAAGTCGGTTTCGATAGCCCGGCCTCATTCAGCACTCTTTTCAAATCCAGGTTCGGTCTCAGTCCTACTTCTTACCAAAGAAAGCAATTTTCGCAAAGTCGGGAAATTGCTGGTTTTTGAAATTTGTGATTCAAAAATTCAAAAAATGAAAGTAAAAGTGATCAGCATTCCTGTGCCTGACCAGGAAAAAGCCCTGCAATTCTATACGGGCAAACTTGGATTCATAAAAAAAATTGACATCCCCCTGGGTGAGGATAGCCGCTGGCTAACTGTAGTAAGCAAAGAAGACCAGGATGGTCCGGAACTTTTACTGGAACCCTCTCCTTTGCATTTTGAACCATCCAGGATCTATCAAAAGGCTTTATTTGATGCCGGCATACCCTACACTCAATTCAATGTGGATGATGTGCAACAGGAGTATGAGCGACTGGTGAAGACCGGCGTTGAGTTCAGTGTGAAACCTACTGAAATGGGAACCGCCAGGATCGCGGTGTTCAACGACACCTGTGGCAACAATATCCAGATCGTACAGATGCTCTGATTGTAGCACCGTAGTTGCAGAATAGCTTTGTGATCCTGTGAAATATTTTCATAGTTTCACAAAGCTTCATGAAAAAATATCCCTTCCTCTGTGTCTTCCTGCTATTAGCTGTTAATCTGGTTGTAATAGCCCAGGTTCCAAAGGATTCACCATTATACCGGCAGTTAAAAATCCAGGACAGTATCTTTTTCGAACGTTCGTTCAATCAATGTGATTTCAGCTATCTGGAAAATGCCATAGACAGCGGCCTTAGGTTCTATCATGACAGAAGCGGCGTTCAAAATAGGGAGCAGTTCCTGGAAAATACAAGAAAATATATATGCGGGGATGCGATCAGGAAACCAATCAGGAAGGCAGATGAAAACAGCCTCGAAGTATTTCCGCTTTACAATAACAACATTCTTTACGGAGTTGTTCAAACCGGCAACCACCGGTTTTACATAAGAGAAAAAAATAAACCGGATGTTCTTACCGGCAAAGCGAAATTCATTCATCTTTACCTCCTGGTTAATGATCAATGGATTTTGAAAGAGGTGATCAGTTTTGAACACCAGTCACCGGGATAAAACTATCAACCTCTCTTTCAGCGACCCTGTTCAATCCTGTTAAACTGATTCAAATGAACTTTCAAATCATCTTCTACATACTCACATTCATTGCTTTGATTCCATCCAGGATCAACGCGCAAAATGCAAACAAAGTAAGGATCATTGGTGAAATGAGAGAGGTGATGTGGAAGGGTGAGCTTTCCGGTAAAATTGATCTGGACACCATCAGCAACAAAACCAATTTATACGGACTGGGCCCGGTGGAATACCTGGCAGGTGAGATCCTGATCATCAATGGAAAATCTTACAGGTCGGTAGTGACCGGTGAGAATAGCATGAAAGTGGAAGAGACCTACCAAATCAAAGCACCATTTTTTGGCTATGCAAATGTGAGCCAATGGAAGGAACAAAGCTTACCAGACAGTATCCGCACCATTCAACAACTGGAAGACTATATAAATGCCCTAACTACAAAATCCACGAGACCCTTCTTTTTCAGGCTGCAGGGTACTATTGAAAATGCCACCATTCATATTGTTAATCTGCCTGCAGGATCCACGGTCAGTTCACCAGATGAGGCGCATGTGGGCCAGGTGAATTATGATCTCAGTAATGAGCAGGCTGAAATCATAGGATTTTTCTCCACCCGGCATAAAGCCATTTTCACGCATCATGATACCTTCCTGCATATGCACCTGATCACAATTGATCATAAAAAGATGGGGCATCTGGATAAACTGTTGCTTGGAAGAGGCGTGAAACTGTTCCTGCCATTAGAGTAGCTGGGCATTACGGATCACCTGAATAAATGTGTGGCGGCTATTCCTGGATTGACAATCAATTACTATTTTAACTGGAAATTTTACGGTAATCAATGTACCGGGCATAACTCAAACTGGCGCCACATGAGATCATTCCTATTATTATATTTTATTGTCCTGTTATCATCACCTGTTTATTCACAGGCTTCGGACCCAAAAGATTCTTCGAAAACAAAGGAGCTGATTTACGAGATCAAATCATTGACCAGGCAGGCAGCATCCGAGAAATATGGATTGACGCCCGAACAGCCCGTAAAAGTAGGGAAAGGCCCAAAGAGCGGTCCGGCCAACCAACGGGATTACCTGGACCTGCTCCGAGATGGCCAGGAAAATAAAATCACCTATGAAAGACTGGGCAGTTGTTGTCCCTACGAATCCGAAAACGGCTTTATGGGGCTGGCAATGGTTGACAGGTACGAAGTAAAGTACAAGGACAAGTCAGGTAAAAACAGGAAGACCGTGATCTATATTTCCTTCTATGATTATGAAGAGCCACTCATACCGGTTGGGTTCAGCTCAGAAAGCATGGAATAAGCTACCTGGAATTGTGATATCAACCTGCAATAGAAAATATTGAGGAAAGTTATTTGCCATTCTGAACATCATTCCATGGAGGAAAAGTACGGCGCTCCAACGGGGGCCAAGATCTAATCAAGGTCATACTTTCTTTTCAAGCCATTTGCCCAGACTTCTCAAGAAAATCCTTGCGATCCAATTTAAACTTCCTTGCCAGATCAGAATAAGTACAGTTAAACATACCTACCGGGTTGCATTCAGCAAAGCAGTCAATACCGCTTTTCTCAGGGGATTTGGATTGTAGTAGTATCGTGTTGGCAGCAAACCCATATTTTGCCTGTTGATCAAAAG
>JAEYPL010000096.1 GCA_023410905.1 Pseudomonadota bacterium | reverse complement strand
CGCCCAGGGTCGGCCTCGTCCGCCGCGCGGCCGGACAGCACTGCATCACGCCCGTCGAAGCTGGCGCTGGCCCATCCGAGCCCGGCCTCATTGAGTACTTTATCGGCGCGCTCCGCGAGATCCTGCTCGATGCGCTCGCGCTCGCTGAAGACAGCGACGCCTGCGAGCAGCAGAATCGGGATGAGCCCGAGCAACCAACGCAGCGGATTGCACTTCATGCCGTCCCCACTCCGAACCTCGACATCTTCGGACAGGCCCTCCCGTCCTTCGACATCGACGGCTCCCCTTTGCCGGCCACACTCTACACAGACCCAACTGTGCGCGTTGCATCGTTCGCCCGGCTCGACGCCGCGCTCCGAAGTGCCGCGCGGGCGGTGGCCTCGCGAGCAAGAACGGCCCCCGTAGGAAACCCCGTTTTGCCCGGCACTATAGACAAGGCAAGCGCGCTTTCCAAGCCGACCTGTTCCCAGTCTCTGATACCCGCTAAGGCGGAACAAGACGGAATTTCAGTCATTTGGAGCACTATGGGCATATGCCGGTGCACGATGGCGACGCGTCGCAACAATGGCCCGCCCGCGTTGACGGGCCCCCACAAAGCACGCTATCGACAATCCCGCCCAAACAAGCCGCATTTTCGGGAACCGCAGGCCTTCCATGGACAAGTTCACGCAGTTGACGGGTGTTGCCGCTCCAATGCCGGAGATCAACATCGACACCGACCGCATCATCCCGAAGAACTACCTGAAGACCATCAAGCGGACCGGGCTCGGCAAGGCGGCTTTCGCCGAGGTGCGCTATGACGAAAGCGGCAAGGAAAATCCCGACTTCGTCCTGAACAAGCCGGCCTACCGTAAGGCGCAGATCCTCGTCACCGGCGAGAACTTCGGCTGCGGCTCGAGCCGCGAGCACGCACCCTGGGCGCTCCTGGACTTCGGCGTGCGTTGCGTTATCGCCTCGTCGTTCGCCGATATCTTCTTCAACAACTGCTTCAAGAATGGCATCCTGCCCATCAAGCTGCCGCAGGAAGACGTCGACAAGCTGATGCTGGACGCCGAGAACGGGGCCAACGCCACCCTCACGGTCGATCTTGAGAAGCAGGAAATCCGTCGCCCGGATGGTGGCGTGATCACGTTCGACATCGACCCCTTCCGCAAGCATTGCCTGCTGAACGGCCTCGACGACATCGGCCTGACGCTGCAGCACGAAAAGCAGATCAGCGACTACGAGAGCCGCCTGAACAGCGAGAAGCCCTGGCTGGCGGCTTGATTCTTTCTTGCCGCGGGCTGCTGGGAAGAGGCGCTCCGCAACCATTTCGTGGCGGTATGCCCGCGGCGGCCATGCAGACAGCGCAGAATGTATTGCCGCGGGCTGCTATTCTGAGGGACGGCCTACCGGCCGGCGCGCGGTCGCGCGCTCAGGAAGAGCGTGCTTCGTAACCACTTTGTAGCGGGTCGCGCCAGAGGCGCGCCAAGAATAAGTGAGCCCCGCGTCGGCAAACGCCAACGCTGCGATATGGCCGCCGCCGGCATGGCCCCCCGGAAAGGCAAAGCACCCCTTCCCAGCAGCCGGCGGCAAATAAATAGAGAGCCTACTGCCCGAGCCCCTTCAGCCCCTCGGCGAAGCCCTTGAGGGACACCGGGATGCCGATACCGGCCTCCTCGGTCTGGTAGATGATAAAGACCGCCGACTGCCCCTTGGACAACCGATCGATCAGCGTCGCGTCGGCGACGACCTGCGCGTAACAGGCAAAGTTGTGACAGCGCAGGAAGGGCGCGCTGCCGACATCCTTGTCGTCAACCCTGAGCCCAAGCCCCGGCGGCAGCAGCACGCCGAGTGGCGAGAACACGCGCAGCACCTGCTGGCCATTCGAGAAGCGCTGGAAGTAGACCGTGAGGCCGACATTGTTGCGGTCCTCGGCGGCGACGCTCTGCACGAGCGCGCAGGTCTCGTTCTTGGCACCCGGTGGAGGCGGTCGGCAAACGATCTGCCAATCACCGTGCTGCGCCTTGACAGTTCCCTCCTGTCCCGGCCCGATCTGCGCTCCCGCAAGTGTCGTTCCCGCTATCAGCATAAGCGCTGCAGCGGCGAGCCTGCGGCCCCAATCAACCCATTCCGTCACGCCTAGGTCCCTCGTTCATGTGCCGCTGCTCTGAGCGGCGAATCCGGCCGAAGTGCGACCACCCCACACCAACCTCGGGCCGACATGGAGCCGCACCCCATCAGCGCCAAGGCCTTTCGATCGTCCGGCGAAGACTGTAATACTCGCGCCGAACCGGTCGCGCCATGCGGGCGCGAGCATGGAAGCGCGCCGCTGCCCCGTACAGCCATGCCGCGACACTTTGTGGAAGGACGTTCTGTTATGAAGACACGCGCCGCCGTCGCCTTCGAGAAGGGAAAGCCGCTTGAGATCGTCGAAGTCGACCTCGAAGGTCCGAGGGCTGGCGAAGTCCTCGTCGAGGTGAAGGCAACGGGCATCTGCCATACCGATGAGTTCACGCTCTCGGGCGCCGATCCCGAAGGGCTCTTCCCGGCGATCCTCGGCCATGAAGGCGCAGGCGTGGTCGTCGATGTCGGCCCTGGTGTTACGAGCGTCGCGAAGGGCGATCACGTCATCCCGCTCTACACGCCCGAATGCCGCACCTGCCCCTCGTGCCTCTCGCGCAAGACGAACCTCTGTACGGCCATCCGCGCGACGCAGGGCCAGGGCCTGATGCCCGACGGCACAAGCCGCTTCTCGCTCGATGGCAAACCCATCCATCACTACATGGGCTGCTCGGCCTTCTCGAACTTCACCGTGCTTCCTGAGATCGCTGTCGCGAAAGTGCGCAAGGACGCGCCGTTCGACAAGATCTGCTACATCGGTTGCGGCGTCACGACCGGCGTCGGCGCCGTCATCAACACGGCGCAGGTCGAGATCGGCTCGACCGCCGTTGTGTTCGGTCTCGGCGGCATCGGCCTCAATGTCATCCAGGGCCTGAAGCTTGCCGGTGCCGACATGATCATCGGCGTCGACCTCAACAACGACAAGAAGGCGTGGGGCGAGCGCTTCGGCATGACCCACTTCGTGAACCCGAAGGAAGTGGGCGGTGATCTCGTCGCGCATATCGTCAACATGACGAAGCGCGGCGCGGACCAGATCGGCGGCGCCGACTACACCTTCGATTGCACGGGCAATGTCGAGGTCATGCGGGCCGCACTCGAATGCTCGCATCGCGGCTGGGGTCAGTCGATCATCATCGGTGTCGCGGGGGCCGGCCAGGAGATCAAGACGCGTCCCTTCCAGCTTGTCACGGGGCGCACGTGGAAAGGCACGGCTTTCGGCGGCGCACGTGGACGCACGGATGTGCCGCGCATCGTCGACTGGTACATGGAGGGCAAGATCTCCATCGACCCGATGATCACGCACACACTGCCGCTCGCTGACATCAACAAGGGCTTCGATCTCATGCACGCCGGCGAGAGCATCCGCAGCGTGGTGGTGTTTTAATACCCTTCGCCCCATTCACGGGAGAAGGTCGGGATGAGGGGCGGCCACTTGTGGCGACGTGATTTGCCGCCGCCTGTCACCTGATTCTCTCCCCGCGAGCGGGAAGAAGAAGGAAAGCTTTGACGCGCACCGCTCTACCCAACCGGATCTCCACCATGCCCAAGCATTCCGACTTGCTCTCGCTCTCCTCCGTCGAAATGCGCCGCCGCATCGGCTCCAAGGAAATCTCGCCCGTCGAGCTGCTCGAAGCGTGCATCGACCGCATCGCCGAGATCAATCCGGCTGTGAATGCCGTGACCGCAACCTGCTACGCCCGCGCGCGCAAGGAAGCCAAGGCGGCAGAGAAGGCGGTCCGCGATGGCGAGACGCTCGGCGCGCTGCACGGCCTGCCGGTCGGCGTGAAGGATCTGGAGAACACGGGCGGGCTGCTCACGACATACGGCTCACCGCTCTACAAAGACAATGTGCCGGAGAACGATACCGTCATGGTCGCGCGCATTCGCGCGGCGGGCGGCATCGTCGTCGCGAAGACGAACGTGGCGGAGTTCGGCGCCGGTGCGAACAGCCGCAATCCCGTGTGGGGCGCAACGGGCAATCCATTCGATCCGAAAATGAACGCAGGTGGATCGTCGGGCGGCTCTGCGGTCGCGCTCGCGACGGACATGCTCCCGGTGTGCACGGGCTCGGACACGGGCGGATCGCTGCGCATTCCGGGCGCCGTCAACGGCGTCGTCGGCTTCAGGCCATCGCCGGGTCTCGTGCCGCACACCATGCGCCCCATGGGATGGTCGGCGATCTCGGTGCTCGGGCCCATGGGCCGCACGGTCGCAGATACCTGCCAGCTCATGGCGGCGCAGGCAGGCCAGCACGCCATCGATCCACTGAGCTACGACGTGGATCTCGGCGCGCTCGCAACACCGAAGCCGGTCGATCTCGGCCGGCTCAAGGTTGCATGGACCGAGGACTTCGGCACGAGCCCCGTCGACAAGTCGATCCGCAAGGTTTTCCGCGACCGCATGAAGGCCATGCGCCATCTCTTCCTGCGTTGCGATCGCATCGAGCCCGATCTCGGCAAGATCGACGAGTGCTTCGATGTCGTCCGCGCGATCGCCTTCGTCGGGCGCTACCGCGATGCCTACGAGAAGGATCCCGCATCACTCGGGCCCAACATTCGCGCGAACTACGAGATCGGCGCCAAGATGGGCATCGCCGATGTGGCCTGGGCCAATCTCGAGCAGACGCGCATCTACCGGAAGTTCCAGGAGCTGTTCAACGAGTACGATCTCGTGCTCGCTCCGACCGTTCCGGTCTCGCCGTTCCCATGGACGCAGCTCTACCTGAACGAGATGAACGGCAAGCCGCTGCGCAACTACTATCATTGGCTCTCGCTCACCTACGTCGTCACGCTTGCAACCAACCCGGCGATCTCCATCCCCTGCGGCGTCGATCATGCGGGCTTCCCGTTCGGTCTGCAGGTGGTCGGCGGGGCGCGCGCGGATGCCTTCGTGCTCTCGGCTGCGCACGCCATGGAGCAGGCCTTCAATGCCAGTGATGAGTTGAAGCGACCGCTGCCGAGCCTCGACAAGCTCATGAAGCCGACACCGGCGCTGAAGTCGATCGTCACGGCGCCGCCCAAGCGCACGGATATGAAATAGAAGACCATCCATGATCCTCTTCACGCTCGTCGCCGCATTCTTCCTGGGACTGTTGCGCACGCGCGTGCTGGTCGTGCCGCCGCTCGTGATCGTGGCCGTCGTCTTGCAACTCGGCGTCGGCTCGGAGTGGAACTTCGACAGCTACAAGCCCTTCAACAACCCGACCTTCGTCGATCTCGTGATGAAGCTGCTGCTGGCGAACGTGGTCGCGTGTGTGATCGGCTACGGGGTGGGGCGGCTCATCGCCGCTGCCATGGGGTATCTCGGCCGAAATTTCCGGACACCGCTGGATTGAAGCAGGCGCGCTTACCGTCGCGCGACCGGCCGGCCCAGAACCGCGCCGATGATCTCCAATCCACCGTCGATCGTCTCGGGCCACGTCAAGGGGCAGCGCGGATGGACACCGAACGCCGGCCGCCGCTCCTCGACCAGCAGTGACGCCGGCACATGGATGAACCCGATGCGGTGATCGCGCGACGTCCGCCGCGCCATGTCGAGCGCCGAGTAAAGGGCCGCATTGCAGAGATAGCCACCCGCATCGCGCGAGACGAACGCCGGCAGTCCGCGCCGGCGCAGGCGGCTCACGATCGCACTCACGGGCACGGTACTCGGGAGGAACTCGTGACCATTGGCGCGCAGCACAGGTGCACTCGGAAAGATGCCCGCCGCATCCGGAACGAACGCCAGGCGATTGCGCCCGCGTGCCTCGATCTCGAAACCGCGCGCGCGTGAAGAAACGCCGAAATGCAGCGCGATTGTCGGCGCGACTTCGCGATAGCAGCCATCGAGGTGCTCGATACCGGCAGCCCACTCCGTCGGCAGCGTGCGCGTCTCGAACATGATGCCGGGAAAGGCGGTGCGGGCTGTCTCGGCGAGGCGCGGCACGAGGATGGACGTGGCGTTCGCCGGCACGCTTGGAAAGGGCCCGAAACCAGTCAGCAAAACGGTCGTGCGGCCATTTGCGCTTGCCATCACACGCTAGCTCTCGCTCGAGCGCCCATCGCGCAGCATGGTCATGACGGTCTCGACGGCCATGGCCGGCGTCAGTCGCTCGAGCCGCACCTCGGCTTCGAGCTGGCCCATGCGCTCCATGATCACCGGACGGCTGCGCACTTCGTCCATGAGCCGGTCCGCGAGCATATCGTGCATCCACGTCACGGCCTGCGTCTGGCGGCGCGCGAGGAACGCACCGGTCGCGGTCATGATGCGCTTGTGCTCCTCGACCTTCTTCCAGAGCGCATCGAGGCCGCGGTTCTCGTGCGCCGACATGGTGAGCACGGGCGGGCTCCAGCTCGGCGTCACCGGCGTCAGCAGATTGAGCGCGCCCTGGTACTCGGCCGCCGAGCGCGTCGCGCGCGTGACATTGTCGCCATCGGCCTTGTTGATGACGATCATGTCGGCGATCTCGATGATGCCTTTCTTGATGCCCTGAAGATCATCACCGCCACCGGCGAGCAGCAGCACCAGGAAGAAGTCCACCATCTCGGCGACCGCCGTCTCGGACTGGCCGACACCGACCGTCTCGACGATTACCACATCATAGCCCGCTGCTTCGGCCAGCAGCATGGTTTCGCGCGTGCGCCGCGCGACACCGCCGAGCGTTCCCGAGGTCGGCGACGGGCGGATGAAAGCATGTTCGCTGCCGGCGAGGCGATTCATGCGTGTCTTGTCGCCGAGAATGGAACCGCCGGTGCGCCGCGAGGTCGGGTCGACCGCCAGCACGGCGACACGATGGCCCGCCTCGATGAGGTTCATCCCGAGCTGATCGATCGTCGTCGACTTGCCGACGCCCGGTACGCCGGTGATGCCTATGCGATGCGCCTTGCCAGTATCCGGCAGCAAGACCTGGAGGAGTTCCTGCGCGCGGGCGCGATGGTCGGGCTTGGTGCTTTCGACGAGGGTTATCGCGCGCGCGAGTGCCGCCCGGTCATGTGTGCGAATGCGATCCGCGAGCGCGTCGATCGCAAGTGCGTCAAAGCTCTGCCGGCCGAGCTCCGCGGATGATCCTGCGGGCGGCTCGCTGCTGCCGTCGCCGTGCGCCATTCAGAAGCACCACAAGCGCTCGCCGAGCGCCGCGAGATCGACGAGCAGCGCTTCTCCGCGCACCGCCAGGAGATAGATCGCACCGGTCATGAGACCGCCGAGCGCCATGACCAAGCCAAAGCGCACTGCACGCGGCATACGCTCCGAGGACCGAGCCTCGGCGCCGTGCGTTGCGTGCGTCTCGACGGTCGACGTCATGCGCGGTCTCCTCAAGTCGCGGGCTGCTCACTGAGCCGCGCGACAGGACGCTCGCGGATCGGCCAGTGAATGAGCGCCGCAAACAGCGCGAGCGCGATACAGATCCACCACATAGTATCGTAGGACTTGGTCGCATCATAGAGGGTTCCGGCCAGCCAGAGCCCCAGGAACGACCCGAGCTGGTGGGACAGGAACACGAACCCGAACAGCATCGACATCCACTGCGTACCGAAGAAGATGCCGACGAGGGTCGACGTCAGCGGCACTGTGGACAGCCAGAAAAGGCCGAGCAGGGCCGAAATGCCGATGATCAGCCAGGGCGTCAGGGGCAGGAACAGGAGCGCCAGGAACGCGAACGAGCGCATGAAATAGATGAAGCTCAGCCCCACGCGGCGCTCGACGAAGCGTGCCGACTGCCCGGCGGCGTACGTTCCGATGATGTTGGCGATGCCGACCGCCATCAGCGCCCATACGCCGACCCAGGACGGCATTCCGAGATCGGACACGAAGGCCGGCAGGTGGACGCCATAGAAGGCAAGATGAAAGCCGCAAACGAAGAAGCCCGACGTCAGCAGCCAGAAACTCGGATGCCTGAAGGCCTCACCGAACGCCTCCGTGAGCGACTGTGACTTTGTGAGGCCCGCCTGCGCGACCGGCTTACCAGCCAGCGGCCATGCGAGCGGGAGGATCAACAGACACGTCGCCGATATGACCATCAGGCTCGCCTTCCAGCCGATCGTCTCGATCAGGATGTGCGCATATGGGAAGGCAATCAGCGCGCCGATACCGCTGGCCATGCCGAGCGAGGCAATGGCAGCCGTGCGCCTCTCGACCGGCGCCGCACGCCCCACGGCGCCGACAAGCGCGGGAACGCCCGTGCCCGCGACGCCTGCGCCCGCGAGGACACCGGCGATGTAGAGGTCCATCGGGCTTTGCGCCGTCGCCATGAGGTAGAACGAGGCGACCGTCGCCAGCCCGCAGGCCACAAGCACGCGACCCGCGCCGTACTTGTCTGCCACGGCCCCCGCAACGATCGTCAGGGCGCCCCAAGTCAGGTTCGCGATCGCCATGGCATTGGAGAACGGCTCGCGGCCGACGCCCAGCTCGTCGGACAGGGGCTTCAGGTAAAGCCCCATGACTTGGCGCAGGCCCATGGCGAGAGCGACGATGGTGCCCGCGGCGAGTATCACGAGCCACAGCGGGCGCGCCGGCCGTG
>JAEYPL010000070.1 GCA_023410905.1 Pseudomonadota bacterium | reverse complement strand
TGGATGCACATCTTGCCCTGGAAGCCGAGGTTCTTGGCGTGCATCGCGGACGCGCGGAAGCCTTCGGCGTCCTTCAACTCGGCCCAAACCGTATCGAGGGGCGCCTCGAGGTTGCCGGCGCGCGAGGCGAGTACGCATTCGCTGCGGTAGGGGAGAAGCTCGGCTTCGCTGCGCGCCCAGGCCATGGCGACGTCGAGTGTGAAGTCGCCAGCGCCGAACGCAATGCGCTTGATGCGCGTGCCGGCCGCCGCAATGGCGCGCAGGTTGGTGAGGCCCTTTGCCGTCTCCGTGATCGGAATGAGATCGATGGAACCTACGGTGAGCCCGCGCTCCTTCTCGATGTTGCCGATTACCCAGTCGGCGGCGCGCAATTCATCGACCGTGTCGACCTTGGGCAGGATGATGCCATCGACGCCCTTGCGCACGACGCCGACGAGATCGCCGTAACCCCATTCGGTCGTCGTCGCGTTGACGCGGATATAGGCGAGGCCCGCGCGCGGCTGCTGGCAAGCCGCGACCACGACCTCGCGTGTCGCGATCTTCTCGGCAATAGGGCAGGCGTCCTCGAGATCGAGGATGACCGCATCGGCATCGAGGCTCAGCGCCTTCTCGACGCGGCGCGGATGATTGCCCGGCGCGAACAGGAACGAGCGGAACACGGACATTGGGCAATTCTCCCGGCAACGGCGCCTTGCTCTAGCTTTGAGAGCAGTCTTGCCCTTGCCGGGACGGGCAAGTCAACGGCAGGGCCCTACGCGCTGCGCGCAAGGATGGCGACGAAAAAGCCGTCCGTGCCGTGCTGGGCAGGCGTCAGCACCAGCGTATCCGTCCGCCCATCGGCTGACGCGGGCGGCGCGCCTGGCAGAACCTCGCGCCAGACCTCGCCATACGGGATGAGCGAGAAGGTGGGGTTTGCCGCGAGGAATGCCGTGATCTGATCCGTATTCTCGGCGGGCAGCAATGAGCACGTAATGTAGACGAGGCGTCCGCCGTGTTTAACCAACGGTGCTGCCTGGGCGAGAACCTCGCGCTGCTCCTTCTGGCGCTGTTCGAGATTGCGCGGCTTCAGGCGCCACTTCGCGTCTGGCCGCCGCCGCCACGTGCCAGTACCCGTGCACGGTGCATCGATCACCACGCGATCGAAGCGTTCGGCCATCCCCGGCAGCGCATCCGTATCGCTCGCCGCCAGAACCTCGACATTCTTCGCGCCAGAGCGCTGAAGCCGTTCGAAGATCGGGCGCAGGCGTGTCTTATCGCTGTCGTGCGCGACAATGCGGCCTTCGCCCTTCATGGCTGCGGCGAGCGCCAGCGTCTTGCCGCCCGCGCCGGCACACAGGTCCACTACCTCGTGCCCGGGCTGCGCATCGACAAGCAACGCGGCAATCTGCGAGCCCTGATCCTGCACCTCGAACCAGCCTTTGCCGTGCGCGGGCTCGGCTTCGACATTGGGTGTGCGGCCGGCACCTTCGGGCGCGGCGAAACGAATGCCGAGGGGGGAATAGCGGGTCTCGCTCGGGCCGAGCTTTTCGAGATCGGCGAGCACCTGCTTGCGGGTGGCCTTCAGGGTGTTCGCACGAATATCGACGGGTGCGCGCTCCGACAATGCCGCGACTTCGTCGGCGAGTTTGTCGCCGAGCACAGGCTGCAGGAGCGGTATGATCCAGCTCGGCACATCGGCGAGCAATTCCTGATCGCTTGGCGGCTCGCTGCTGTCGAGTGCGGCGCGTTCGGGATCCGTCAGCGGCGTGAGTGCGTGACGCGAACCATCGGCAGCCGCTGCGATCGCTTGTGCATCAAGGCCGAGAGCGCGTCCCGCCGCACCTAGCACCAGCGCTCGCGGTGTCGCCGCACCCATGCGCGCCGCGATGGAGCCACGCCGCCTCAGCACGTCATAGACGAGATTGCCGACGGCCGCGCGATCGCCCGAGCCAGCAAAACGGCTCGCCTTGCCCCAATCCGCGAGCGCGAGCGCCGCCGGGCGATGACGTGCGCTGATCTCGCTGAGGACGCTGACGGCCGCAGCGAGCCGCGCACCAGATTTCATCAGCTCGAGCTTCCGGAATAGTTCGGCGCCTCGCGCGTCATGCCGACGCCGTGCGAATGGCTCTCACGCATGCCAGCCGGCGAGATGCGGATGAACTTCGCCTTTTCGCGCAGCTCGCCGAGATCCTTCGCGCCGATGTAGCCCATGCCCGCGCGCAATCCACCGACGAGCTGATGCAACACATGCCCCGCCGGCCCCTTGTACGGCACCTGTCCCTCGATGCCCTCCGGCACGAGCTTCAATTCATCCTTCACTTCCTGCTGGAAGTAGCGATCCGCACTGCCGCGCGCCATGGCGCCGACCGAGCCCATGCCGCGGTAGGCCTTGTACGTGCGACCCTGATATAGAAACGTTTCGCCCGGCGCTTCGTCGGTACCGGCGAGAAGAGAGCCGACCATGGCGACGCTCGCACCGGCGGCAAGGGCTTTCACGAGATCGCCGGAGAAGCGAATACCTCCGTCGGCGACGATCGGGATGTCATGCTTCACCGCGACGTCCACCGCATCCATGATGGCCGTGAGCTGCGGTACGCCGACACCGGCAACAATACGCGTCGTGCAGATCGATCCCGGACCGATGCCGACCTTCACGGCATCCGCACCTGCATCGATGAGGGCCTTGGCACCATCACCCGTGGCAACGTTTCCGGCGACGACCTGCGTGCTGTTGGAGAGACGCTTGATACGGGAGACGGCGGCGAGCACGCGCTCTGAATGGCCGTGTGCCGTGTCCACGACGATGAGATCGCAGCCCGCCGCGATCAGACGCTCGGTGCGCTCGTGGCCGTCCTCGCCGACGGTCGTCGCGGCGGCCGCGCGCAGGCGGCCCTGGCTGTCCTTGCAGGCGTATGGATGGCGCTGCGCCTTCTCGATGTCTTTCACGGTGATGAGGCCGATGCACTGATAGGCATCGTCGACGACGATCAGTTTCTCGATACGGTTCGCGTGCAGTAGGCGCTTGGCCTCTTCGCGATCGACGTTCTCGCGCACGGTGATGAGCTTTTCCTTGGTCATCAGCTCGTGCACGGGCGCTTGCAGGTTGGTCGCGAAGCGCACGTCGCGGTGCGTGAGAATGCCGACCAGCTTGCCTTCGCGGCGGCCATTGCGCGGGGCTTCGACGACGGGAATGCCGGAGATCTTATGCTTGGCCATCAGCTCGAGCGCGGTGGCGAGCGTGGCGGTCGGTTCGACGGTGACCGGGTTCACGACCATGCCGGATTCGAACTTCTTGACGGTGGCGACCTGGTTCGCCTGCTCCTCGGGCGTGAGATTGCGGTGGATGACGCCGATGCCGCCTGCCTGGGCGACCGCGATGGCGAGACGCGATTCAGTAACGGTGTCCATGGCGGATGAGAGGATCGGGATCCGGACCGAGATTTCCTTGGTGACCCGCGAGGCGACATCCGTCTCTCCGGGAAGGACCTCGGAACGCCCAGGCAACAGGAGCACGTCGTCAAAGGTCAGTCCAACGTTGGCTTCGATGATGGAGCTGCGTCCGGCCATGCTCATCTCCTGCGTCTGGTATGGGCTTTGCTGCCGCACCCCGCTGGGGGCGGGGCACGGAAAACCTCTCTACGCACTGTTTTGGCTTGTTGGACGGA
>JAEYPL010000350.1 GCA_023410905.1 Pseudomonadota bacterium | reverse complement strand
TCGCCGCGCAGACTCTCGAAGCCCTCCGCCACCGCCTCAAGACACTCGACGTCGAGCTTTCCGCCCTTCGCCGCGGCGTGTTCGTCGGTGACAGCTACAATGACCGCCCGCAATCCCTGCAGCGCGCCGACGAGATCGAGCTCCGCCTCAACGAGGTCAATGCCGATATCACCCAGCGCGAGGTCCGCCTTGCAAACCTGCGCACCGAGCTCGCCGCCGAGAACATGCGCTATGCCCAGCGCTCCGCGGCCGGCATCGTGGCGCCGGTCGGCAGCAGCATATGGGAAGTCATGACCGCTCCCGGCGAGTCGGTCGTGCGCGGCCAGGAGCTCGTTCGCCTTCTGGACTGCTCGGGCCTCGTCGTGACTGCGACCGTCGGCGAAGCCGCCTACAACCAGCTCCGTGTCGGCCAGTCGGCGAAGTTCCGCTTCCGCGGCGAAAGCGCCGACTATGAGGGCCGCATCGTGAGCCTGATGGGCATCGCGACCGCACCGGCCAATCTCGCAATTCAGCCGGCGGCGCTTGCGAAAGAACCCTATCGCGTGACCGTCTCGGTGCCGAAAATGGCCACCGCCGGCCAGTGCAGCGTGGGTCGCACCGGCCGCGTCACGTTCGGTAGCTGAGGCATCCTGAAGTACGGGGGCTCGCGCGATGGCCATTCTGCTCGAAGCTCTCGTGCCGGGCTTCCTGGCGCTCGGCTTTGCCTGGATCGTACTCCCGTGGCTGAAGGCCGAGGATGAGCGCGCGCGCGCCGCCATGGTCGTGGTCATGCTCGTGCTCATGTGGCGCTACATGGCGTGGCGCTGGCTCGCGACGCTGCCGCCGATCGGGCTCACACTGGATTTCATCGTCGGGGTCGTTTTCGTACTCGTCGAGACCATGGTCGTCATTGGCTCGACGATCGGCCTGACGTTTCTGATCTTCCTGCGTGACCGCCGGCCGGAAGCCGACCGCAACGAGGCCTGGCTGCGATCCCTGCCACAGGCGCCGCTCATCGACGTCTTCATCTGCACATATAATGAGGAGGAGGAGATCCTCGAGCGCACGATCGTCGGCGCACTCGCGCTCGATTATCCGCGCTATCGCGTATGGGTGCTCGATGATGGCCGCCGCCCCTGGCTCGAAGCGCTCACAGTGCGCCTCGGCGCGAACTACCTGACGCGTCCCGACAACGCCCACGCCAAGGCCGGCAACATCAACAACGGCCTGCGCCACGTCGCAAGCCTGCCCGAACCACCCGACTTCATCAGCATTCTCGACGCGGACTTCGTCCCGGCGCCGCACTTCCTGCGCCGCGCCATGAGCCTGTTCCGCGAGGACGATGTCGGCATCGTCCAGACGCCGCAGCACTTCATCAATCCAGACCCGCTGCAGAGCAATCTTTCCATCGCGCGCGTGTGGCCGGACGAACAACGCTACTTCTTCGAAGTTGTCATGACAGCGAAGGATGCGTGGGGCGCCGCGTTCTGCTGCGGCACATCATCGGTCATCCGCTTCCCGATCCTGCAGCAGATCGGCGGCTTCCCGACCGAGTCCGTCACCGAGGACTATCTCGTGACGCTCAAGATGAAGGCCGGCGGCTATCGCACGGTCTACCTCAACGAGCGCCTCTCGCTCGGCCTCGCCCCAGAAGGCCTCAAGGAGTACGTCACGCAGCGGACCCGCTGGGCGCTCGGCTTCATCCAGATCTGCCGTGGCCCGCTCGGCCCCTGGCGCCGCAACAACGGCCTTTCAATCGTCGACCGCTTCAGCCTGACGGAGACGTTTATCTACTGGTCCGCGGGCCACGCTTTCCGGCTCGTCGGCATCATCGTGCCGATCCTTTATCTCTGGCTCGATATCCACGCAGTCCAGGCCGACGTGGTGCAGACGCTCAGCTACTACCTCCCTTACTTCATGTCCCAGATCATGATCATGGGATGGATGGCGCGCGGCCGTATTCTGCCCATCATGGGAGACGTCACGCAGTTGCTCGCGGCTTCGCAGATCACGCAGGCTGTCCTGCATGGACTGGTCAAGCCGACGGGGCACAAATTCCAGGTGACTGCCAAGGGCGGCGATCGCACCAAGCGCTTCATTCAATGGCCGATGATGCGCGTGTTTCTTGCCTATCTCGCGCTGACCATCGGCGGCCTCATCTTCGCATTCATCTTCGACGACGGTACGCGCCTGCGCGACTCCGCTGCGCTCTGCCTGTTCTGGAGCTGGTACAATATCGTCGTGCTGACGATCGCCTGCATCGTGTGCATCGAGCAGCCGCGCCTGCGATCCTCGGAGCGCCTCAATACGCGCGGCCTGGCGCTGATCGACGTCGATGGCGAGAGCACCGAAGCGCGCGTCCTCGATGTGTCGCTCGGCGGCGCCCGCCTCGCGGGGGCCGCGCCTGCTACGCAGGGCAGCAGTGTAACACTCGTTCTCGACGGCATGAGCATAAGGGGCACCGTCCTGCGCATCGGTGCGGATGACTTCGTGGTGCGCTTCGAGGAATCCGCCGAGACCAAAGCCAGGCTGATCCGCTTCATCTACTCCGGTCGCTTCTCGGCCGAGGTCGCGCGCATCGAGCCCGCGCGCGTAGCGGCAGCCGCCCTCGGCCGCGTCATGCGCTGAGCCACTACGCCACGCGAAAGCGCGCGATGGCCTCTCGGTCGATCTCGATGCCGAGACCTGGGCCTGTTGGAATGTCGACACGACCCCTCACATGTTCGATGGGCGTCCTGAGCACAGCTTGGCGGAATGGATGCTCCGAGCGGTCGAACTCGAGCATCGGCGCGCGCGGCGTATGGCGCGGCGGGACATCCGGCAACGCGGCGAGAAGCTGTAGTGATGCGGCAAGCCCGATACCGGTCCCCCATACATGCGGTACGTACCGCACGCCGAATGCCGCTGCCATATCGGCGATCTTCTTGCACTCGGACAGCCCGCCTGCCGCGCACGTGTCCGGCTGCACGATATCGATCGCGCGGCGCATGAACACCTCACGAAAGCCCCAGCGCGTGAATTCGCATTCACCGCCCGCGACCGGGATCGGCTGACCGCGGCGCACCTCGACGTAGCTGCCGAGATCGTCCGGCACGACCGGCTCCTCGAACCAGCCGATATCGAGATCGGCAACGGCACGGCCAACCGCGATGGCTTCGAGCACATCGAAGCCATGGTTCGCATCGAGCATGAGGCCGATACTCGGTCCGATGGCATTACGCACAGCGCGTATGAGCGCGACATCCTCCTCGACACCGAAGCCGATCTTGAGCTTCACCGCCTTGAAGCCCTCGCGGAGATAGCCCTTCACCTCCTCGACGACATAGTCCAAGGGATCGCCCTTGCTGAGCCGATAGGTGCCGGTGGCGTAGGCGTCGACCGAAGTTCGGTTGGCGCCGCCAAGCAGCATCGATGCCGGAACACCGAAGTGCCGCCCCTTGAGATCGAAGAGGGCGATGTCGATACCGCTGATCGCGGAGATCACCACGCCCTTCTGGCCGTAATCGCGGAAGTGGTTGTAGAGATCCATCCAGATCACGTCGGTCGCGCGCGGATCGCGCCCGAGCAGCCGCCCCTTCAGCGCCTCGACAATCGTCGCATTGATGCGCGCCGGGCCGTAGCACTCGCCCCAGCCGGTCGTTCCATCATCCGCCGTGATCTCGACGAGGCAGCCACCGCGCACCGCCGTCGACGAGAACGACCAGCCAAAGGGCTCCGAAAGCGGTGCTTCGAGCACATGCGTGCGAACCGCGCTGATTTTCACGAGCTGCCCCCTCGCCAAGACAACGCGACTGTCGCGCCTGATGCCGATTAGACGTCAGGAACGCCGCTGCGGCAATGGTGCCCGTGCGTGCTTGACCTCGATCAATGACCACTTCGGCGCCGCGCTGTCTTATGCGAGCGCGAGCGTAGGAATCGCGGGAGGCTGGCTATGGACTGGCCGATGTATCGGCGTGTGGAGCATCAGGCCGTGCGCATCCACGCAATGATGGACCGCCTCGGCGTCGATCCGCTTGGCTTTACTCGATTGCGTCAGGGCGAAACCTATGCCGAGGCACGCACGCGCTGTCTATTTTGTGATCACGCCGATGCCTGCTTGCTCTGGCTGCAAAGCAATGCGCCGCCCGAGACGGCGCGCGACCTGTGCCCCAACTCCACGTTGTTCGAGGACATTCCCCCTGTACATCGGCGCTAGGACTGATTGACGATATCGAAGCGCATTGGCCGACATCGGAACTTGCTGCAGTGCGGGAGAAATTCGCCGCACAGAATGCTTGAACACCCCGGAGCGATCACCCACAATAGTCCGGACTTAGTCAGGCTGTGCCCGCACGCGCCAGCCCAGGACTCGCGTGGGGGCCACGTTGCAGGACGAAGTCGCAAAGATAAATGGCGGGCAGCCAAACGCGGCGCCGGGTGCGGCCCGTCGCGATGCGCCGAAAGCGCCCATTCTCACCATCGAGAATCTGCATGTCCACTTCGTTACGGAGAACGGCACTGTCCGGGCCGTCGAGGGACTAAGCTACGCTGTCGAGCCCGGCGAGATGGTCGCCATCGTCGGCGAGTCGGGCTCGGGCAAGTCGGTATCCGCGCTCGCCGTGATGCAGCTCCTGCCGCAGAATACCG
Organism: Pseudomonadota bacterium; assembly: GCA_023410905.1. Classification (GTDB taxonomy): domain Bacteria; phylum Pseudomonadota; class Alphaproteobacteria; order Rhizobiales; family Hyphomicrobiaceae. Next base: position 3,169 of record JAEYPL010000350.1, on the reverse strand, counting down.
CGCGCATCATCGATGGCTCGATCCGCTTCGAGGGGCGTGAGCTTCTCGAACTCGACGACGATGAGATGCGCAGCATTCGCGGCCGCGAGATCTCGATGATCTTCCAGGAGCCCATGACCTCGCTCAATCCGGTGCTCACCATCGGGTTGCAGATCATGGAGCCGCTCTTCATGCACCTCGAGATGAGCGAGAGCGCCGCGCGCGCCCGCGCCATCGAGCTGCTGACGCTGGTCGGCATCACCGATCCGGAGAGCCGTCTCGACCAGTATCCGCACCAGCTCTCGGGCGGCATGCGCCAGCGCGTGATGATCGCAATCGGGCTCGCCTGCAATCCCAAGCTTCTCATCGCCGACGAGCCGACGACGGCGCTCGACGTGACCATCCAGGCGCAGATCCTCGAACTCATGAAGGATCTTTCGCGCCGCCTCGGCGTGGCCGTCATCATCATCACGCACAACCTCGGCATCGTCGCGCGCTACGCCGATCGCGTGAACGTTATGTATGCCGCGCGGCTGATCGAGACCGGCCCGGCCGAAGCGGTTTTCGGCCATCCGATCCACCCTTATGCGCGCGGGCTGCTCGCTGCCGTGCCGCGCCTCGATCGTGACCGCTCCGCCGAGCTCACGACCATCGAAGGCGCACCGCCGAACCTGCTCGATCCGCCCGAAGGCTGCCGCTTCCGGCCACGCTGCCGCTATGCGATCGACCTCTGCGCCAACGTGCCTCCCATGAACGAGATGGATGCCGGCCATCTCGCCGCGTGCCACCGCGCGAACGAGATCGATGCGCTCGAACAGGCCGCACGCAAGGATGGTGCTGCCGCACCGCCAACGGTCATCGCCGACGAGGGCAAGCCGATCCTGCGCATTGCGCACACGTCGAAGTTCTTCCCTGTCGGCGGCGGTTTCATGCGCGGGCCCGTGCGGTATGTGAAGGCGGTCAACGACGTTTCGCTGCACATCATGCCTGGCGAGACACTCGGCCTCGTCGGCGAATCCGGATGTGGGAAATCCACGCTCGGGCGACTCGTCCTGCGCCTGGACGATCCGACGGGCGGCGAGATCCTGTTTGACGGCACGGACCTCGCCGGGCTCTCGCGGTCCGAGATGACGGGCGTGCGCAAGAAGATGCAGGTCATCTTCCAGGATCCGTACTCCTCGCTCAATCCACGCATGACCGTCGGCCAGATCATCGGCGAGCCGATGCACGTTCACAACATCATGCCGCGCGCGAAAATCGCGGATCGCGTTGCGGAGCTGCTGGAGCTCGTCGGCCTCTTTCCCTACATGGCGCTGCGCTATCCTCACGAGCTGTCGGGCGGCCAGCGCCAGCGCGTCGGCATTGCACGCGCGCTCGCCGTCGAGCCGGAAGTGATCGTGTGCGACGAGGCAGTCTCGGCACTCGACGTCTCGATCCAGGGGCAGGTGATCAATCTGCTCGAACATCTGCAGCGCAAGCTCGGCCTCACCTATCTCTTCATCGCGCACGATCTCGCTGTCGTCCGGCATATATCGAGCCGCGTCGCCGTCATGTATCTCGGCCGCATTGTCGAACTCGCCTCCTCGGACGAGCTCTTCGCCAATCCGCGCCATCCTTATACGCAGGCGCTGCTTGCCGCGGCTCCGGTCCCCGATCCCGTCATCGAGCGCACGCGCCCGCGCACGATCATCACGGGTGAGTTGCCGAGCCCGCTGAACCCGCCCTCGGGCTGCGTCTTTCACCCGCGCTGCCCGAAAGCAACGGCCGAATGCAAGCAGGCCGTACCCGAGGCACGCAAGCTCACGGAGGGGCACACAGTCGCCTGCATTCACGCCTGACGCACTACCGAAAACGACGCGCCAAAAATAAGCGTCGCAACTGACAAGAAGCTAAAGTGGAGGAAACCGAAGATGAAACGCACCACAAGTCTGGCCTTCGCGCTGACTGCAGCGGCGCTGATCGCGGGACCCGCATCTGCAGAGACGCCGAAGCGCGGCGGCATTCTCAAGTTCGCCTCGGTCGCCGAGCCGCCGACCACCGACTGCCACGGCACCACGACCTTCGCCATGATCCATCCGGTCGTGCCGCAGTATTCGACGCTCATGAAGCTCGTCGGCCCGCATGACAAGACGCGGCTGGAGGGTGATCTCGCCGAATCCCATGAGATCTCTTCGGACGGCCTGACCTACACGTTCAAGCTCCGCCGCGGCGTGAAGTGGCACGACGGCTCGCCTTTCTCGTCGGCCGACATCAAGGCGACTTACGAGCGCATCGTGAACCCGCCCGAAGGAGTCGTCTCCTCGCGCAAGGCCGTCCATCAGGACATCGGGGAAATCACGACACCAGATGACTACACGGTGGTCTTCAAGCTCAAGCAGCCGAATGCGTCGATGATGCTGCACTTCGCGTCGCCCTTCAATTGCGTCTATAGCGCCGCCAAGCTCGCGAAAGATCCGACCTATCCCTCCAAGGAGGTCATGGGCACGGGCGCCTTCAAGTTCGTCGAGTACGTGAAGGGCTCGCATTGGGTCGCGACCCGCTTTGAGGATTACTGGGATAAGCCGCGGCCGTACCTCGACGGCTTCCGACTGTTCTTCGTGCGCGGCACCGCGGTCGTCGCCGGCATGCAGGGCGGCCAGTTCGACGCCGAGTTCCGCGGCCGCACACCGCAGGAGCGCGATCAGCTCGTCGCCGCCATGAAGGACAAAGTAACGGTGCAGGAAGGGCCGTGGACAACCAACATCCTTCTCTCCTTCAATACGGAGAAGAAGCCCTTCGATGATGTCCGCGTGCGCCAGGCACTCACCATGGCCATCGATCGCTGGGGCGGATCGGAAAGTCTCGGGAAGGTCTCGCTCATCAAGGGCGTGAGCGGTGTTTTCCGGCCGGGTTCGCCGTACTCGATCTCGGATGAGGAGCTGAAGAAGATTCCGGGCTTCTGGCCGGACATCAACAAGTCGCGTGAGGAAGCAAAGCGCCTGCTGAAGGAAGCCGGCGTCAGCAATCTGAAGGTGAAGCTGCTCAACCGCACGATCGCGCAGCCCTTCACGCCGGCCGGCATTTTCGCCATCGACCAGTGGCGGCGCATCGGCGTCGAGACGGAGCACGTGCAGGTCGAGACGAAGCTCTGGTACGACGGCATGGAGAGCGGCAACTTCGATGTGTGCGTGCAGAACATCTCCGACTTCAC
>JAEYPL010000242.1 GCA_023410905.1 Pseudomonadota bacterium | reverse complement strand
GGCTGTGAGTGGCGTCTCGGTCGCGGGCTTCACGACCCCCGTGCAGCCGGCGGCGAGCGCGGGCGAGACCTTGCGCGTGATCATGGCGTGCGGGAAGTTCCACGGTGTGATTGCGCCGATGACACCGAGCGGCTGTTTGATCACGACGATACGTGTGCCCTGCTTGAAGCTTGGGATGGTCTCGCCGTAGATGCGCTTGGCTTCCTCGGCATAGAATTCCGTGAACGAGGCGCCGTAAATGATTTCGCCGCGGGCTTCGGCGAGAGGTTTGCCCTGCTCGCTCGTCAGCAGCAGCGCCAGCTCGTCGGCGTGGGCGACCTGCAGGTCGAACCACTTGCGCAGGATGGCGGCGCGCTCCTTGGCGAGAAGCTGGCTCCAGGGCTTGAAGGCCTTCTCGGCCGCGTCGATGGCCTGCTTGGTCTCGGCCGTGCCGAGGCGCGGCACCTTGGCGATTTCCTCGCCGGTTGCCGGGTTTGTGACCGGGATCTCGGGCGTGCCGACCCACTTGCCGTCGATGAAGCACTGCGTCTTCAGGAGCGTGATGACTTTCTTGTCCATGGGGATCCTCCAGCGGATTGATTGGGTGCGTGCGCCGGCCTGGGCTCGAAACGGGGGCCGAAATGGTGCCGGCTGGCGGCTTCGAGGGGGATCATAGCGCCTACGGCGGGCGCTGGCCCGTGTTTTTCAGGAGGTCTGCTGATCACCCATTGCGGGCGAGGGCCACCACATCGGCCGGCTTGCGGGTGCGCAGAAGCATGTCTGTCAGGCGGCCACGCACTTCGGGCAGGGTTTCCTCGCGCGGGCCTAGAATGCGCGTCTGTAGGAAGTGCCCGGTGAGCGCGAAGCCGGCGGTGATATCGCTCTGCGAAACTGTGCCCTGACTGCGCCCGCGCAGGAAAGGCGGCAGTGCCAGCAGGCGGTCGGCATAGGGCTCGCCCGCCGAGGCCGAGACGGCGCGTCCGCTCTTCGGTGAGACATAGATCAGGTCGTCGTTACCCCCGGTGGCGGCACACGCAGTGAGGTCGAGCCCGAACCCGAGCTCATCGAGCAGCGCCAGCTCCCAGCGGACGAGCAGGGCCGGCCAGACCTCGGGCTCGTCGAGATAGCCCAGGACGAAAAGGCTCACCTCATAAAGGCTCGGGTGCGGATCGCGCTCGGGGAGCAGGCGGGCAAGGGCGGTCAGGCTCGCGAGACCGGCGAGCGGCAGGGGGTGATCCATGACCTCGGCGGCGAAGGCACGACGGCTTTCCAGTGCCATGTGCCCGAGTTGCTCGGCAAGGCGGGCCTTCCAGCTCACCTCGACATGATTGCCGGGCTGGAGCACGGGCCGCATACGCCGCGAGCGCCCGCCGTGGACGAGCCCCAGATGGCGGCCATGGTCGCGCGTCAGCACCTCAACGACGCTTGCCGTCTCGCCGTGCGGGCGGACGCTCAGGATGATGCCTTCGTCGGTCCAGTCCATGAGGTGAATATACAGGAGTCGTGGGCGTCAAGGCAGGTGGGGCGGTCGTTGAACTGGCGCCGGTTCAATAAGCGGCAGCGGCCATCGGCGGGAGGGCGGCCGCAGGCTCCAGGGTGTCACGAACCTCTTCAGCCAGCGCGAAAAAACGCTCGCGGATGGCGGCCGCGTGCGGATTGGCGCGCTCGATGGCCTCGTATACAGCAGGGGCGTCGTGGCGGACCATGTCGGTCGCTTGCAGGATGAGGTCGAAGCTCTTGGTGGTCATGCGGCTCGGTAGCGGCTCCATGCGCACGAGCACCTTTGCGATGAGGTGTGTGAGGCCCTGGACGACGGCCATATGCCGGTCGTGAGCATCGGGCGTCGTGCGGATGACGTCGAGCTTCAGGACATGGCGCAGGAAGGCGGCGATCCGCCGGGCCGAACGCCCACGCACCGGACACCACGCAATGCGATGACCGGCCACGCCGTCATTCGCGCTCTGCGGACCGAACAGCGGATGTGAGCCGACGATTTCCACGTGCTCGGGGAGTTCCGCGAGCATGGCGCGCACGGGCTCTATCTTTACCGAGCCGACGTCGATGACGATCGTGCCGGGCTGCAGATGCGGCCGCAGTGCGCGGATGACTTCGGTCATGCAACTCACCGGCACTGCGAGCACGACGACGTCGCAGCCCGCGATCTCCGGAAGATCGCAAAACGTGACGGGGAGGCCAACGGCATCGCGCGGTGAAGGATCGAAAGCCAGGAGTTTGCAGTGGCCGGCAAGGTGCCTGGCGATCAGCGCGCCGAATGCGCCGAAACCGACAATGCCGACGGTAGGTTTGGATTTTCGCTTGAAGGGCATCACACGTCTCCGAGTGGAGCTGCGATGCCGACGTTCGCCTTTTATGATCAACCGCCGGAAACGCAGCGGGTTGAGCATGGGAGTGCAGCCGCCGTTATGTGGACGGCGCGTAATACCGGCTGGCGATGTGCGCGGTGGTCTGCATGGGTTGAGCGTATAAGCCTCCGTGCCGGCGAATGTCAAACGGAGCCGCGCCGCAGGGTTTGTCGCACGTTACTGAAAGAGTTCGGCGTCCGGATCTGATTTGCCCTCGACCCAGGCGCGGACGACTTCCGCCGCGATGACGCTGAAGGTGATGCCGTTGCCGCCGCAACCCAGCACGGCGAAGCAGTGTTTGAGGTCCGGCGCGGGCGCGATGTAGGGAAGGCCGGTCGGGCTGTCGGCGAAGGCACCTGCCCAGGCATAGTCGAGTTTCAGGGAGCGGCCTGGCAAGAGCTCTCGCACCTTGGCAAGAAGGCGCTGTGCTTTGGTCGCGGTGGCCTCGTCGCGTCGTTCGGGGCTGTTGAGCTTGGAGTCCTCGCCACCCGCCAGAATGCGATTGTCCCAGGTGCTGCGCAGATAAAGATAGGGATCTGCTGCCTCCCAGATGAGGCAGCGGCCCGGCCAGAATTTGCTCGCGGGGAGCGGTTGGGTGGCCATGGCCCATGTCGAGACGAGTTCGAACTTGTCGCGCGGGAGGCCGGGCATGACCGCGTAGCCTGTCGCGAAGACGGCACGTCGCGCGGAGATGACCGCGTCGCCCGCCGTCATGAGATCGACGCCGCGGGCGTGCGGCTGCGCTTCCTTGATCTCGTGATCGCTGTAAAGACGCGCGCCGAGACGCTGGGCCGCGCGCAGACATCCAGCCGCGAGCTGCGCAGGATTAACTTCCGCGGCGCCCTCGGAAAGGATCGCGCCGGTGCGTGCGATGCCATACGTAGCCGCAAGCGCGTTCTTGTCGAGAAACTCGGAAGGCAGGCCGATGCGCGCGCGATAATCGGCCTCGTCCTGCAGGGCGCGCCATCCGTGCTCATTACCGGCGAGGTACAGCGCTTGCCGTTCCTTCCACGCGCACTTGATGTCATGTCGCGTGATGATGTCGCCGAGTGATTGCACCGCCGCGAAAGATCGGCGATAGGCGCGCTCGGCTTGCGCTGAACCTTTCTGACTGGCGAGCTCGATGAGGGGTGTATCCAGCTCGAACTGAATCATGGCCGTGCTGGCGAGCGTACTGCCGCGACAGGGATCGCTTCTATCCACGATCACGACATCATGCCCGCGCTCGGCCAGTGCGAGCGCAACCAGCGCACCGCTGATGCCCGCACCGATTACGGCGACACCGCAGCTCTCATTGGGGAGGCGCGTGCGATGTTTGACATCGATGCGCGGCGTATCGGCCCAGATGGGCCTGCCGCCGCGCAGATCCTTCTTCGGCGTGGGCACGTGCACCTGCTGCAGGAAAAACGGGCACGGAATTGCCCGCCCTCCCACAACGCCGATCGCTGACAGTCGGTTGCGGCGTCAGCCCTTACGTAGCGTCTCGAAAAGGAACCAGACGCGCCGTTCGCCCTCGTCGATCCAGTTCTCGATGAGGCTGGTCGTTGCCGGATCGCCGGCTTCGTCCGTCAGCGTGTGAAGCGCGCGCAGCGACTCGACGAGCTGCTTGTTGTCGTCGCGAAGTTCCGCGAGCATGTCGTCCGGCGCGACGAAGTCCGCGTCATTGTCGAGAATGCGCTGGAGCTTCGAAATCTGCCCGATGGATTTGAGCGTATTGCCGCCGATCTTGCGCACGCGCTCGGCCATATCATCTGTCATGGCGAAAAGCTGGGCGGCCTGCTCGTCGAGGAGGAGGTGATAGTCGCGGAAGTGTGGCCCGGACATGTGCCAGTGAAAATTCTTGGTCTTGAGATAGAGCGCGAAGACATCGGCGAGCGCCGCGGTGACGCCGGCTGAGATGTCCTTGACGGCATTATCGGAAAGGCTGGTCGGTGTTTTCAGGGCGGAATGACGAATATCGGCGGCAGTTCGTTTGGACATGGCGGGGCTCGCAAGGTTCAGGTGGGGATCAACCTTATGAACCTGGGGTCGGCTGCGGCGTTCTTAAAGCCATACAAGCGTATAGGACTGGCCGACCTCTCCGAGATTTGAACGCAGGCGGCGCATGGCCGATGCTTACGCCTGTTCAATGAATCGTCTTGGATCTGTCGAATTCGCCCCCTAGACCGGCTGGATCCACTGAGGGGGCCTCATGACGCGATATTTTCTGCTGCTTGCGACGTTGGTTGCCAACCTGCTGCTCACTGGCCAGGCATGGGCCGAGAAACGCGTGGCGCTGGTCATCGGTAATGCCGCCTACGTGAAGAGCTCGGTGCTGGCCAATCCGGTCAACGATGCCTCCGAGATCGCCAAGGCGCTCACCGAGGCAGGCTTCGAGGTCATCCTCGGCCTCGATCTCGATAAGCGTGGCTTCGACGGCAAGGTGCGCGACTTCGCACGCGCGCTGAACGACGCGGACGTGGCGCTGTTCTACTACGCGGGCCATGCCTTGCAGGTCTCGGGGCGCAACTACCTCGTGCCCGTTGACGCTTCCATGGAGCGTGAGCGCGATCTGGACTTCGAGACAGTCGGCGTCGATTTCGTTCTCCGGCAGATGGAGATTGATCGCGAGAACAAGACCAATCTGGTCTTCCTGGATTCCTGCCGTGACAACCCGCTGGCGCGCAATCTCGCGCGCTCCATGGGCACGCGCTCGGCAAGCGTGAGCCAGGGCCTCGCGCAGGTGCAGACCGGTGTCGGTACGTTCATCGCCTACTCGACGCAGCCGGGGAATGTCGCGCTCGATGGCACAGGCAGCAACTCTCCGTTTACCGCAGCGCTCGTCAAAGGCCTGCGGACGACGGATCGCAATCTGACGTCGCTCATGGTCGACGTGCGCAAGGATGTTCTGGCGGCGACCGGCGGGAAGCAGGTGCCCTGGGATCATTCCTCGCTGACGGGAGACTTCTATTTTCACCGCGCAGCGGCGCCGGGGGCCCTCGCAAGGCCCGGCACTCCGGCGCCGGGAAGCGACATGCAGAAGCGCCTCGATGAGCTAGAGAAGGAGCTTCGGCGCAAGAGCGATCAGACGGCCAAGGTCGTCGAGCTTGCTCAGGCCAAGGAGCGGCTGGAGCGCCTCGCCGAGGAAAATCGCGAAGATCAGCGCCGCATGTTCGATGCGCAGCGGGAACGGGGACGCGGCGGTTCCGATTCCGCGGGATTTTCCGAGGTCGGGCGCATTCAGATGCGCATGGTTCGGCGCAGTCAAGAGATGAGCCGGCTGCGTCCCCGCATTGCCGAACTCGAGGCCGAGCTTGGCTTGCCTTCCAGTGCGGCAGTGAAATAGCGGCTTAGGGCTTGCAACCGACTGCCAGTCGTGGTCGTTTTCGAGCCGATGCTGCGTGCGATCCGAGAGTCTGCGTTGGTGCTCTGTGCGCTCTGCCTCATCGCGAGGGCGGACGCCGCACGAGCTGACGAGAAGCCGCGCCCGCTCGTCGAGACCATCTGCCCCTTGATGGAGAAGGAGGCCGAGGCCAACGGCATCTCAGCCGCGTTCTTCGTGCGTCTCATATGGCGCGAGAGTGCCTTTCGGCCGAATACCGTGAGCCACAAGGGCGCCCAGGGCATCGCGCAGTTCATGCCGGGCACGGCCAAGGAGCGCGGGCTCGAGGATCCATTCGATCCTGTTTCCGCGATATCGCATTCGGCGCGGCTGCTGGCGGACCACAAAAAGACATTCGGCAATTTCGGGCTCGCGGCGGCAGCGTACAACGCAGGCCCCGAGCGCGTGCGCGGCTGGCTCGAAGGTCGCCGAACGCTGCCGGCCGAGACACGGGCCTATGTGCACTTCATCACGGGACATGCCGCAGATCGCTGGAAGGAAACGGGTGAGGCGCCTGACGCACCGGCCGCGCTGACATCGCAGCAACTTCAGGAAGCGTGCATGAAGCGCGCGCCCGCACTCGTGCACGTCGCATTGCCGGCAGGTGTACGCAGCAAGCCGGAGAATTCGCCACCACCTTGGGGCGTGCAGATCGCGACGCACTTCTCGCAGGCCAAGGCCGCCGGCATGTTCAATGTGCTGAGACAGCGCCACGCGAAGGTGCTTGCCGATGCCGAGCCTCTGTATATGTCAGACCGCAACCTGAGCCGCGGGCGCAAGGCCATGGTGGCGCTGCGCGTCGGTGCGGCAAGCCAGTCGGATGCGCTGAAGCTCTGCGAGCGCCTGCGTGCCGATGGCGGCACCTGCACCGTGCACAAGAACTGAGTGCTGCGAACTACGGCTTCAGGCGATAGCCCGTGCGGAAGATCCACCAGACGATCACTAGGCACAGCACGAGAAAGCCGAGCGTCATGGCAAAGCTGATGCCGACGCCGACGTCGGATATCTCGAAGAAGCTCCAGCGAAAGCCGCTGATCAGATAGACGATGGGGTTGAGCAATGCCACGTTCTGCCAGAACGGCGGCAGCATGTTGATCGAGTAGAATGTGCCGCCGAGAAAGCTCAAGGGCATAATGACGAGCATCGGGATGACCTGTAGTTTCTCGAAGCCGTCGGCCCATATGCCGATGATGAAGCCCAACAAACTGAAGGTGAATGCCGTCAGTACGAGAAATCCGAGCATCCAGAAGGGATGCGCAATGCGCATCGGCACGAACAGGCTTGCCGTAGCGAGGATGATGAGCCCGAGGATGATCGACTTTGTGGCGGCGGCCCCGACATAGCCGAGCACGATCTCGAATGCCGAGATTGGTGCCGAGAGAATTTCGTAGATGGTGCCGGAGAACCGGGGAAAGTAGATGCCGAACGAGGCATTCGATGTGCTCTCCGTCAGGAGCAGCATCATCATGAGACCCGGAACGATGAAGGCGCCATAGCTTACGCCGTCGATGTCCGGCACGCGCGATCCGATGGCCGCGCCGAACACGATGAAGTAGAGCGACGTCGAGAGGACGGGCGCCACGATGCTCTGGAGGAGCGTGCGGCCCCAGCGCGCCATCTCGAACATGTAGATTGCGCGGACAGCGGTCAGGTTCATGATGCCTGCCTCATGAGACCGACGAAGATCTCTTCGAGTGAGCTTTGATGAGTCTCGAGGTCCGTGACCATGAGACCGGCGTCACGCATGGCATTGAGCAGCGTGGTGATACCTGTGCGCTCGGCGCGCGTGTCATAGTTGAAAACGAGCGCGCGACCGTCGTCAGCCAAGGTCAGCGGATAGCTCGACAGTGCTTCGGGTATGGCGGTGATCGGTTGGCCGAGCCGCAGCACCAGTTCCTTCTTGCCGAGCTTGCGCATGAGCTCGGCCTTTTCCTCGACCACGATGATCTCACCGCCGCGGATGACGCCGATGCGGTCCGCCATTTCCTCGGCTTCTTCGATGTAGTGCGTGGTCAGGATCACGGTGACGCCGTCATCCCGCATCTCACGCACGACCTCCCACATGCCGCGCCGGAGTTCGACATCGACGCCGGCTGTCGGCTCGTCGAGGAAGAGAATGCGCGGCTCGTGGGCGAGCGCCTTGGCAATGAGGACACGGCGCTTCATGCCGCCGGAGAGCGTGAGGATCTTGTCGTCCTTCTTCTCCCACAGCGAGAGCTGGCGAAGCGTCTTCTCGACGTAGGCGGGATCGGCCTTCTTCCCGTGTACGCCGCGGCTGAAATTGACCGTCGCCCAGACGGTCTCGAACATGTCGGTCGAAAGCTCCTGCGGCACGAGACCGATCAGCGTGCGTGCCGCGCGATAGTCCTTGATGATGTCATGACCATCGACCGTGACCGTCCCCGAACTCGGGCGCACGAGCCCGCAGATCGTGTTGATGAGCGTGGTCTTGCCCGCGCCGTTGGGGCCGAGAAGGGCGAGGATCTCGCCGCGGCGGATATCAAGGCTCACGCCCTTCAGGGCTTGGAAGCCTGAAGCGTAGGTTTTGGTGAGACCTGAAACACGGATGATGGGGCTCATGGGCGACTGGAGGAAATCCCGTTGGGCCACAGTGGGGCTGAGATGGAAGGGAGCCGTCGGTGGGCGGTCGAGGCGTGGCTGCTGAATCCGGCAGAGAGATGGCTCTCCGTCAGATAGGTCAACCCTTCGGGAAATCCAGCCCCATGTTGCGATAGCGCTCGGGGTCGTCGCTCCAGCCTTCCTGGACCTTCACGTGCAGAAAGAGATGCAGGGGGCGTTCGAGCAGCGCGGTCAACTCCTTACGCGCGCGCATGGAAATGTCTTTGATCGTGCGGCCGCCCTCGCCGAGCACGATGCTGCGCTGGCTTTCGCGCTCGACGAAGATCGTCTGCTCGATGCGCGCGGACCCGTCCTTGCGATCCTGCCAGGCGGTGGTCTCGACGGTTGCGGAGTACGGAAGCTCCTGGTGCAGGCGCTCGTACAACTTCTCGCGCGTGATCTCGGCCGCGAGCTGGCGCTCGGGAACATCGGAGAGATCGTCGGCGGGAAAATGCCAGGGCCCCTCGGGTACGTTGAGTGCGAGATGCGTCTTAAGATCCTCGACACCGCTCCGCGTGAGCGCGGAGACCATGAAGGTCGCCGGAAATTCGAGGCGTGCATTGAGATCGGCAGCGAGCGCGAGAAGCTGCTCCTTCTTCACGCGGTCGACCTTGTTGAGCACGAGAACGCGCGGGCGATCGACGTTCGCGAGCTGGCGCAGGATGCGGACGACGTCCTCGCTGACACCCTTCTGCGCATCGACCAGCAGCACGACCATGTCGGCATCGCCGGCGGCGGTGGAAGCAGCTTCCACCATGGCGCGGTCCAGGCGGCGGCGGGGCGCGAAAATGCCTGGCGTGTCGATGAAAACGAGCTGGCTCGCGCCGGCAATGGCAATGCCGCGCACAGGCACGCGCGTCGTCTGCACCTTGTGCGAGACAATAGTGATCTTGGCGCCGACGAGCGCATTGACGAGCGTCGATTTACCCGCATTCGGCGCGCCGATGACGGCAATGAAGCCGCAGCGCTGCGGGCCTGCGCCCTCACCTGTCGGACTGTGTTCAGGGTTATTCATGGGAATCCGATGCCGCGTCCTCTGGCCAGACGCCCTTCGCGCGCAGGAGTGCAGTTGCCGCGGCCTGTTCAGCCGAGCGCTTGCTCGCACCGACGCCTTCAGCCGGACTGTGCCGCCCGACACGGACCTGAGCCGTGAAGCGCGGTGCATGGTCGGGTCCGTCGCGGCCGATCTCGACGTATTCGGGAAGCGGCAGGCCCTGGCCCTGCGCCCATTCCTGCAGCGCCGATTTGGGATCGGCGGTCGCGCGCGGGGCATTGTCGATGAGCGGCATCCACAGGCGGCGGACGACGTCGCGTGCCACATCGAAGCCCGCTTCGACGAATATGGCGCCGAGCAGTGCCTCGCATGCATCCGCGAGGATCGTATCCTTGCCGCGTCCGCCGCTGTCGGCTTCGGAGGCCGAGAGAATGAGCGCCGACCCGAGAGCTAGGTTCCGTGCAACGGCGGCGCACGCCTCACGACGCACGAGGCGGTTGAACCGGCGCGCGAGCTCTCCCTCGGTGGCCTCGGCATCCATCTCGACGAGCAGTTCGGCAATGGCGAGAGCGAGAACGCGATCGCCGAGGAATTCCAGGCGCTCGTTATCGTCGCTCTTCTCGCGCTGGGAGCGCACGCTCGCGTGCGTGAGCGCGCGTCGCAGCAGCGGGCGGCCTTTGAACTTGTACCCGAGCGCCTTCTCGAGCGCGGCGGACTTCAGTTTTTCGGCAGGCTTCTTGGCTGCAGCGGCCTTGCTCACGATTCATCCCCTCGGCACGCGTGGCAAGGTGCTTCGGATGGCAATGCAGCCTGCGCAACGGCGGGCGCGCAACTCATCGTCTTCAGCCGAGAGGCCGGAAGAAGCAGATGCTCCCGCGCATCGATCAAATGACTTTGCCTCGTTATCGCACCAGGCTGAAAATGCGGCTCCAGCGCACGTCGAAGGGCCATGTCCAGGGGCGGGTTAGCTCGAAACGCCCCGGCTCGTCGACGGCCATGGAGAAGAAAATGATATCTGCTCGTCCAATAAAATTCTCAAGAGGTACGTAACCTACGCCATAGCGGGGGGACTGATCGCGGCTGTCGGTGGAGTTGTCGCGATTGTCGCCCATCATGAAATAGTGGCCTTCCGGCACTTTATACGGTCCGACGTTGTCGTAGTCCCCGTTCGGGCGCGCATCGAGCACGTAATACTTGACGCCCTCGGGCAGCGTTTCCTCGTAGCGGGGAATACGTCGCTCGCGCCCGTCCTCGCCGATCTGCACGAAGTCGTCGACGCGCCGGCGCGGCACTTCCTTGCCATTGATGAAGAGTACGCCGCCGCGCACCAGGATCTCGTCACCCGGCAGGCCGATCACGCGCTTGATGTAGTCCGTGGAGTTGTCCCGCGGCAGTTTGAACACGGCGACGTCGCCGCGCTTCGGGCTGGCGCCCCAGATGCGGCCCGAGAAGAGGTCGGGGCTGAACGGGAGCGAATGCTTGGAGTAGCCGTACGAAAGCTTCGAAACGAAGAGATAGTCGCCGATCAGGAGCGTCGACTGCATGGAGCCGGACGGGATATTGAACGGCTGGTAGAAAAAAACGCGCACCACGAAGGCGATGATCAGCGCGTGCACGAAAATGCTGATCATGTCGCGGAGGCCGCCGGCCTGGGACTTCTGCGTACCTGATTTCAAGTCGTTTGCTCCCGCACATTTCGGCTGACCGTCGAGCTGCGCCGGCGACCCGCCCGCAGCGGCACCCAGCGTACTGATTTATCGTGTGCGACCTGCCCGTCGAGGACACAAACCCCCACGGATCCCCACGACCGTCGTTGCCGCCAGCGTCGGGACGAAGCCTCTAGCAGACCCGGTCCAACGGTCTGCCCTATAGCCTTTCCACGGGAGAGGCGCAATTCACAGCATCGGCGCAGCAGACGTACTACGCGTGCGTGACGGGGCGTCAGGTCGCCAATGTCCAGTTCGACATCCTCATGGCGCGGCCCATGGGTACAAAAGTTTGTTCACGCCGGCAGCTGGAACGCTGGCCTGCGTCGTACGGGGTCGGGCTCGTCCGCTCCGTTTTTCCTCGTTAGGCGGTCAACGGCCGACAGGGTGCTTCCGGAGATCGAGAGTTTCAAGCCGCGCATCTGGCGACGTCTCTCTCTCGCGCAGAGGCAGGAGGATGATCTCCGAGCGGCACTTCAGAAGTCAGGTCCTGCTGCTGCCTGAGGTCGCCGATCGCTGCGATCAGGCGGCCTGGACCCGGCCGTAAGCCCGCGGGTTGTAGGCCCGGATTTCGGCGAGAACCCTATCCTCGATCTTGCTGTTGAATACGACGAACAGCGCGGATGTGCCTTTGGGAATGGTGCTGCCAAGGCTGTTGATGATGTCGTCCCGGATGCCGAAATCCGCCAGGGATCCCGAGGGTGGCCCTACGCCGACCCCGTGGATCGCGCTGGCCATCAATCCGGCCAGCGGCTTAAAAAAGGGAATAGCGGCAAGTGACCCCCATGTCGCGTTCCGCTCTTCACCTTCTGCTGGCACGGCTTCGAGCCGGTCCGCGGATTGCTTGATATGAACGCGTCCACCGTTCAGTCGCTCCACGACGCACGCGTCCTCTACTGTTGCCAAGCCCTTCTCCTGCAACAGTTGCAGTTTGTTGAGGACATTGTCGGCGGTGGAGAGTTCGTTGAACCCGATAACGACCAAACTGCGCATCTAACGCCTATCTCATCCATGGGGTGTGGACCGTTGCGTCGGCGTCGAGTGAGATAGTTCACTCTCCGGTACATTCCTGCTTGTGCATGCGTTTCAACGCGCCGTCATCGGGCACAGCTCCGCAGTCTGCTGCGCACAATTGCTTGCTGCACATGGCGAATGAATTAAGTCACATAAGATCACAGTGTTTCATCGAAGTGCGTAGCCGAGGCAAATGATCCGTACGCTTCAGACTACGCACCAAGGCATAGCGCAAATTGCAGGCGGTGTGATGCGCTCAGAATCTCATGTGTATACGCAGCGTCCCAAAGCACTCGATCCGATGACGCGGGGAGCGTCACAACGGCGCGGGCTGGGCCGGTGCTTTCAAGTATGACGGAGATAGTCCGCAAAGCGGGGGGCGGACGATGGCGCCGGCCGCGACCGTTCCTCTAATGTCGGCAGGCCCTGTAACGTCGCGGATCGAACGTCTCTCGGACTGCAGTTGAATTCAAGCTTGAAGGCACGGCTAAAACTCGATGCGTCGGCAAAGCATAGACCGTCACTTATCGTAACGATTGAAGCCCGGTTTTCTGGATCGGACAAAAGATCGTAAGCACGCAGCAGCCGCTGGCGTTGAATATAGCGTACTATGCCGCCGTCTGCCTCAAATAGCCGATAGAGGCTCGACCGAGAGAGGCCGGCCTCTTTGCAAATCATTTCAGGTCGGAGCTGCGGCGACATCAAATTCGTGCGCACGATCTGACGCACGCGCTCTATGCGAAAATCATTCAAGTCTCGGCTCGCTTGCGCCATGCGATCGGCCGAGGGTGCAAGGCATGCCGCCAGAACGCCACAGACAGCACTTTCGAACCGCGGCAAATCCGAAGGCGACACACTTGGAAGCCAGCGCTCCAAGGTCAGCATGTATTCTCCGAGGATTGCACCCAATGCCGTGTTGATCGTCGTGCCACGAGCTGCATCCAGAACTGGAGCGATGCCTTGGAACAGGTCGCGCGGTACATGTAGTTGAATTCTCTCCGTCTGCGAGCGCTCGCTCTCCGATTTGTCGCCGAGCGACCAGACATAAGGCACGCCTGCGGGCGCCTTCAATAGCGCATCGTTTGTCTGAATGGTCGTCTCGCCTTGCTTGCAGAAGCTAATGACCCAATGATCCACGGGTGCTTTTGCGATATTGCCTCTGCTTCGCGCCACCGCGACCGGCGGCGCGAAGACACTACTCACCAGCAGTGTGCCGAGATTCCAAACTCGATTGGTGGCACGGAATTCGCCATGAGATTCCGGCGGGCGGCGAACATCGAGAACGGGCAAAAACCATTCGCGCCAAGCATCGAACTGCTGCGCCGGCGCTATGCCCTCTGTTGAAAATACGTTGGGTAGCAACTTCGCGCCCTCCGTCGGAAATAAAGAATCCCTATGTTTCACCTACTTCCGAGAGTGGCAACGATGCCCAAACGACATCGTTAACTTGCAATTGTACCTCCACAAGCGCGATGGAGATCTTCAGTCCGCCGAAATTGTAGAGATGGGGGCAGTCGCCAGCTATCCATTTCTTTGATTATTCATCGCTGGTTTCTGTCGCCGTGAAACTGGCGAGGTCGAGCCCGTTTCTGCCCGCCAGTTGTGAGGCGACAAGCGCGTGCGCGGTGCGGCCTGCAAAGAAGACGAGAACCACGCGATCGGCAGCACCTATGGGGTAATGCGTCAGCACTGAATGCTAAGGCAATGAAGTTCCACGATCGTTCCGGGAAATTTGGTGGAGAGGGTTGGATTCGAACCAACGTAGGCGAAGCCAACGGATTTACAGTCCGTCCCCTTTAGCCACTCGGGCACCTCTCCACGCACCGCAACGGGCAGCAAAACCGCTGAAGGAGGCTGAAGCCTCCTGGCCTCGTCCCGTGCTGGAAGCCCGCCTTATCGGGGCCGCAGCTCGCCCTGTCAATGCCTAACAGACGCGCAGGAGGAGAGGCCCACCGGATGGGCCGAAATCAACCGGTCGCCTTATCCCGCAAGGGCACCACATTGTGCATGGATGCCGCGCCCTGGGACAGGAAGCGCTTGATATTGCGCGCAGCCTGGCGAATTCGGTGCTCGTTCTCGACGATGGCGATACGCACATAGCCCTCGCCGTGCTCGCCAAAGCCGATGCCGGGGGCGACGGCGACCTCAGCCTTCTCGACCAGAAGCTTCGAGAACTCGAGGCTGCCGACCTCGCGGAAGGCCTCGGGGATGGGCACCCAGGCGAACATGGACGCGCTGGGCGGCTCGAAATTCCAGCCGGCATTGCCGAAGCTCTCGACCAGCACGTCGCGGCGGCGCTTGTAGACCGAGCGCATCTCGTGAATGCAGTCGTCGGGGCCGTTGAGGGCTGCGGCTGCTGCAACCTGGATCGGCGTGTAGGCGCCGTAGTCGAGGTAGCTCTTCACGCGGGCGAGGGCGGCGAGCAGGCGCTCGTTGCCGACCGCGAAGCCCATGCGCCAGCCGGCCATGGAATAGGTCTTCGACATCGACGTGAACTCGACGGCGACATCCACGGCGCCCGGCACCTGCAGGAGCGAGGGCGGCGGGTTGGCATCGTCGAAGTAGACCTCGGCGTAGGCCAGATCCGAGAGCAGGATCAGCTCGTTCTGCTTCGCGAACTGGACGAGCTCGCGATAGAAATCGAGGCTCGCGACGTGCGCCGTCGGGTTGGCCGGATAGCAAACCACAAGTGCGATCGGCTTCGGGATCGAATGCTTGACGGCCCGCTCGAGCGCCGGGAAGAACGCAGGCGTCGGCTCGGCCGGCACGGAGCGGATGACGCCGCCGGCCATCAGGAAGCCGAAGGCGTGGATCGGGTAGCTCGGGTTCGGCACGATCACCACGTCGCCCGGCG
>JAEYPL010000235.1 GCA_023410905.1 Pseudomonadota bacterium | reverse complement strand
GTCGTGGAGCCCGAGGCGGCAGGCGGTGGCATCATCCCGGCTGATGCGGCGCTCCTTCAGAAATTTCCGACCATCCGCGCCGTGCTCGCCGCGGGCGCTCTCGCGGAGGTCGGATCATGGGCCGCGGGCAAGAAGCCCTCGCTCAAGCTCGACGCCGTCCGCTATCTGCCGCCGCTGCACGATGCCGGCAAGATCATCTGCATTGGCGTGAACTATCCGAAGCGCCATCCGGTCGATGGCGACGTGCCGCCGCCCAAGGACATCTCGCTCTTCATCAAGACGCACGATGCGCTCACCGGACACAATGAGCCGCTCGAGTATCCGAAGGGCGAGCCCGCGAAGACGTTCGACTACGAGGGCGAGCTCGTGCTCGTGATCGGCAAGGCAGGGCGCCATATCGCGAAGGACAAGGCCTTCGATCACATCGCCGGCTACACGATCATGAACGACGGCTCGGTGCGCGGCTGGCAGAAGCATTCCGTCGGCGCCGGCAAGAATTTCAATGCCTCGGGCGCGAGCGGCCCCTGGTTCACCACCGCCGACGAGATCGCCGATATCAGCGCCATGGAGCTTTCGACCAAGCTCAACGGCGAGCGGGTTCAGACGACGACCGTGGCCAAGATGGTGTTCGACATCCCGACGATCATCGCTTACGTGTCGGACTTCGCGTCGCTGCAGCCAGGCGACATCATCTCGACGGGATCGCCGGACGGCGCGGGCGGCAGCCGCGTACCGCAGCGGTTCCTCGTCGCGGGTGATGAGCTCGAAATCTCATGGAGCGGCCTCGGCACGCTGAAGAACAAGGTGGTCGCCAGCTAAGGAGACGCGGCGGCATGAAAGTCCTGGTCACTGGTGCCGCAGGTTTCATCGGCTTCCATGTCGCGAAGCGATTGCTCGAGCGTGGCGATACGGTCGTCGGATTCGATGTGGTCAACGACTACTACGATCCGACGCTGAAGGAGGCGCGGCTCTCGGTCCTCAATCAGGCGGCGGGGGGCGCGAACAGCGCGTGGTCCTTTATTCGCGCGGACCTCGCCGACACCGCTGTCGTCAACGCGTGCTTTTCAGATCACGAGTTCGATCGCGTCATTCATCTGGCGGCACAGGCTGGGGTTCGCCACAGCCTGACGCATCCGCATGCGTATGTGCAGTCGAATCTCGTGGCGTTCGTGAATATCCTCGAAGCGTGTCGCCACGCTGGGACGCCGCATCTGACGTATGCGTCGACGTCGAGCGTCTATGGCGCCAGCACACGGATGCCGTTCTCGGAGCACGACGATGCGGATCATCCGCTGCAGCTGTATGCGGCGACCAAGCGCGCGAACGAGCTCATGGCGCATTCCTACAGCCACCTCTTCGCCCTGCCGACGACGGGTTTGCGCTTCTTCACCGTGTACGGGCCGTGGGGGCGGCCCGATATGGCGCCGATCCTGTTTACGCGCGCGATCGACGAAGGGCGGCCGATCCAGGTCTTCAATCACGGCAATCACAGCCGGGATTTCACTTATGTCGACGATATCGTCGAAGGTGTGATCCGCGCGTCGGATCAGCCGGCGACGCCCGCGGGGGAATGGGACAGCAGCAAGCCCGATCCTGCGATATCGAGTGCGCCTTTCCGCATCTACAACATCGGCAATAGCGCGCCGGTTCAGCTCGCGGATTTCATTGCGGCCATCGAGGATGCGCTCGGCAAGAAAGCCATACGGGAAATGCTGCCGCTCCAGCCGGGCGACGTGCCGGACACTTTCGCCGATGTCTCCGAGCTGACCAAGGCCGTCGGCTATGCGCCGACGACGCCGGTGACTGAAGGCGTCGCCAAATTGGTTGCGTGGTATCGCGAGTACTACGGTCGCTGAGCCGTCGTTCTACGCTGCAGGCCGGCCGTAGTAGAGCATGGAGACGTGCTCGGCCTCTGCGAAGAAAAGCCAGCGCTCGACGGCGATGCCGACGCCCGCCGTGCCGACTGCGAGCAGTGCCGCCAAAGTGCCGAGCAATGTACTCGGCGCGATCGTGATCAGGCAAAGCGCGCCGGGAACGAGAAACGCCAGAAGTCGCACATAGCCGCGCAGTTTCTCCGCATGATTGCGGGCGACGGCATACCCCATCTCGCGCATGACGAAATTAGCTTGCGTATGCGGCAGGTCCAGTACGCGCACCTCGCCGTGCTTGCCGAGACCGGTCGCGTCGCCGATGGTCCAGGTCTTCTTCTCGGTGTCGATCGTCGACCAGTAGCGCTGCTTCAGGAAAAGCGCGATGCCAACGAGGACCGCTGTGAGCAGCGAGAACGTGGGACTCGCCATGCCGAAGAGATGGATGAGCGCCAGCATCAGTACAGCACCCGTCGCGAGCGCCAGGGCAATGTAGATCCAGGGAACCAGCGGCTGGTTCCACTGCCGGATAGTCCTGAGCGAGGCGTAGATCATGCCCGTGCAGTAGACCGTCACGAGTGCTAGGGCCGCAGCGAGTAGCCCGAGGAGCGCGAAGATGCCGTCGGTGCGTTCCAGGAATACCCAGCCGATGCCGAAGATGCCGGCGGGCACATAAGTCGCGACCGCCGCGACGCCTTCCCGCGACAGCCAGGAGCTACGCCACTGCGAGAACGCGCGCCATGCACGCTCGGGATGGCCGAGGTGGAATGTCGAGGCGAGCAGGCCGACGGAGATCAGCCCGAGCGAAATCGCGAGCCCCGTGAAGCCGAGCCAGCGATCCGCAGGCAGCACGCCAATGGCGGACAACAGCGCGAGCCAGACGAGCAGGCCATAGCCGGCGCCGGACGCTGTGGTGAACAGGATGACCGAGTAGGCGGGATGCATCGGGGATCCGTTACGGCAACGTGAGCGGTCTAGCGCGAGAGCGCGCGATCGACCCAGGAGAAGAGATTTTCGATCGCATTTGTCGGAGCCGCGATCTTTGCTTTCTGCGGTGCCTTGTCGGAGGCAGTCGCGTCAACAGTGCGGGCATCGCGGCGCGGGCGCGGCGGCAGATACTTGTTCACGGGCTTGTAGCCGAAGGCGCCGAGCAGATCGAAACCGCCGCGCTCGGCGACCAGTTTCGAAACGGCACTCTCCGGATCACCGAGATCGCCGAAGTGACGCGCACCCGTCGGGCAGGCGCGCACGCACGCGGGCGTGCGGTCTTCTGGCGCGAGATGCTCGTTATAGATGCGATCGACGCACAGCGTGCACTTCTTCATGACGCCATGGCTCGGATCGTACTCGCGCGCGCCGTACGCGCACGCCCACGAGCAGAGCTTGCAGCCTATGCAGAGATCGGGATCGACGAGCACGATGCCATCTTCGGCGCGCTTGAAGGATGCGCCTGTGGGACAGACAGTGACACAGTCCGGCGTCTCGCAGTGCAGACAGGAGCGCGGGAAGTGGACCGTGCGGCTTTCGGCGCCGTCGCCGACCTCGTAGCCGTGAATGCGGTTGAGCCAGGCGCCATCGGGATCGGCGCCATATGGATCGATGTCGGAGAGCGGCGCGGAGTAGCCGCCCGTATTCCATTCCTTGCAGCTCGTCGCGCAGCCATGACAGCCGACGCAGGTATCGAGGTCGATGACGAGGCCGAGCTTACGCTCGGTATGTGTGGGGAGGCACGTCATCGGCGCGCCCTCCTGAATTCCGCGCCGTACGCGATGGTGTCGGGATGGCCGCGGCCGATCGGATCAGCGAACGGCTCGAAGCGCGGCTCGCTGCGTTCGACTTCCTCGGGCTCGGCCTTTTCGATGCGGACGCGCAGGTCGTACCACGCGGCCTGTCCCGTGATGGGATCCGAATTCGAGTAGCGGTAGCCACCACCCTTTTCCGGCAGCAGCTCGGAGATGAGATGGTTCAGCAGGAAGCCGCGCTCCGACTCCGGCGCATCCTTCGAGAGGCCCCAGGCACCACTGCGCTTGCCGATCGCATTCCACGTCCAGGCCGTCTGATCGTTGACGCCTTCCATGAGGCGGACCTGACACCGCACGCGCCCGAGATGGCTGCTGATCCAGACCCAGTCGTCATCCGCGATGCCGAGAGCCGCGCCGCGCGCGCGGCTCAGGTAGAGGCGGTTCTGACCGGTGATCTGGCGCAGCCACGCATTCTGCGAACCCCATGAGTGGTACATGTGCATGGGGCGCTGCGTGATGGCGTGCATCGGGAATTCTTCGGTATCGACGATCGTGCCTTCGAAGGGCTGATACCAGAAGGGCAGTGGATCGAAATACTTTGCGACGCGCTCGCGATGGCTTTCCGGCGGCTGCACGGGACCATGGCCTTGCGCCGCGAGGCGGAAGGCCTGCAGCGGCTCGCAATAGAGTTGGAAGGTCATCTTCGCGTCTGCGGCGCGGAAGCCGACCGAGGCGGCCCAGTCCAGATACTCCTTGTTGGCGTGCTTGAAGTAGCGCTGGCTCGGCGGGATGTGATGCGCGTGGAAGCCGCCGTTCGCGATGTAGCGATTGAGCTGGTCGGGATTGGGGGCGCCTTTGCCGAAGCTGTCGCCGTTGCCGCGCCAGCCCGCGAGTGGTCCGATGCCCGGCGCACGTTCGTGGTTCACAAGATAGTCGGCATAGCCGCCGGGGAATTGCGGTGAACCATCCTCCTTCACGAGGCCCGGCAGCTTGAGGCGCGCGCCGAGATCGAGCAGCACGGACTGGAAGCCGCGCACGTCACGATCCGGTTCGAGGATCGGGTGGCGGATGGCATCACAAGCGGAATCGGGCTCGGAGATCGGCCGGTCGAGAATGGAAATGCAGTCCCACCGCTCGAGATACGTCGTGTCGGGCAGGATGAGATCCGCATAGGGCACCATCTCGGAGTAGTAGGCATCCGAGTAGATGATGCGCGGGATCTTGTATTCGCCGGTCGCCTCGTTCTTGTCCGTCAGATACTTGAGCGTATCGCGGATATTCATAGACGAGTTCCAGCTCATGTTCGCCATGTACATGAACAGGGTGTCGATGGGGTACGGATCACCGAGGCCAGCGTTGGTGATGACCATGTGCATGAGGCCATGGGCGGCCATCGGCGCATCCCAACTGTAGGCCTTGTCGATGCGCTGCGGCGTGTTGGCGGCATCGATGAGCAGGTCGCCGGGACCGGTCGGGAAGCCGAGGTGCGGACCGGGCAGCGGCTCGCCGGCCTTGACCTGACCGGGCTTGCCGGTGGGTTTCAGGCGCGGCGCGATCTCCTTGGGATAGGGCGGCTTGTAGCGAAAGCCACCGGGCACATCGATAGTGCCGAGCAGGATCTGCAGGAAGTGAATGAGGCGGCAGGTCTGGAAGCCATTGGAGTGGGCCGAGATGCCGCGCATGGCGTGCATCGCGACGGGGCGCCCGACCATCTTTTCGTGGCGGCGGCCGTAGATATCCGTCCAGGGCACGTCGAGCGTGACAGTCTGCTCGAAAGCGACCTTGGCCATCTCATCGGCGAGACGGCGGATCGTGTCCGCTGGAACGCCGCACTCTTTCTCGGCGCGCTCGGGCGAGTATTCTTCGCCGAGATAGCGCTCGGCGATCTTCTGGAAGACAGGAATGGCCGTGCGGCCGTCCGCGAGCGTCACCGGGCCCGAAAGCTGCGGGGCGACGTCTGCGCTTTCAGCGGGAACGAGTGCGCCCGTGCGCTTGTCGAGGGCGAGCGCGTTGCCTTTGTCGTCGCGCACGAACATGCCGTGATCGGCAGTGCCCGGCGCCTCGATGACGAGCCACGAGGCATTCGTGTAGCGCACGAGATAGTCGACATCGATGCGCTGCGTGCGCAGGAGTTCGTGGATCATCGCGCCGACAAAGGCGCCGTCCGTACCTGGGCGAATGCCGACCCACTCGTCGGCAATGGCGTTGTAGCCCGTGCGCACGGGATTGACCGATACGACCTTCGCGCCGCGCGACTTGAGCTTGCCGAGGCCGATCTTGATCGGGTTCGAGCCATGATCCTCGGCCACGCCGAAGAGCATGAAGTACTTCGCGTG
The DNA here is from genome assembly GCA_023410905.1 of Pseudomonadota bacterium. Lineage (GTDB taxonomy): Bacteria > Pseudomonadota > Alphaproteobacteria > Rhizobiales > Hyphomicrobiaceae. Next base: position 31,723 of record JAEYPL010000235.1, on the reverse strand, counting down.
ATCCCAGTCGGGCTCGCCGAATTCCCAGAAGGAGCCGCCGAACGTGTAGAGGCCGGCAGCGGCCATGTTCACCGAGCAGAAGCCACCGTGCGCTGCGTAGTTCGGTGTGCCGTACTTGATGGCCCACCAGCCGGTGAGCGACTGCGATTGGTCGCGTCCGGTGAAGAACGCGAGCTTCTTCGGATCCTCCGCGCGAACCTTGCCGAGCCAGTTGGTTGCGGTCTGCAGCGCCTCTTCCCAGGAGATTTCCTCGAACTGGCCCGAGCCGCGCGGTCCGACGCGCTTCATCGGCGCCTTGAGGCGCGCCGGCGAATAATGCTGCATGATGCCGGCGGAGCCCTTGCCGCACAGCACGCCCTTGTTCACCGGGTGATCGCGGTTGCCGTCGATGTAACGGACCTTGCCGTCCTTGAGATAGACGTTGATCCCGCACCGGCAGGCGCACATGTAGCAGGTGGTCTTCTCGATCCGGTCAGCGGGGCTTTCGCTGAGGATGACGCCATGTTCATCGGGCACGGACTTGCGGGCGCCGGCGGAAGAGTTGGAAGTCTTGGCTGTCGCGCGATCTTGCACGGTCTAGTGTCCCGATTCCGAAGTTCGCCTTGCCTCGATGCTGGTGTCCCGAGCGAACCTCGGAATCAAAAGGGACACTAGAATCACGGTCTTGCTAGTGTGATTCAGACCGAGAAATTCGCTCGATACCGAGCCGCTTGACGTGGCGAATTTCTCGATCATCACACTAGGCTCATGCTCCGTTCGGGCGATCAACGCCGGTCCGATCAAGGACTTGAGTATATTCGATCCCTTGAATGTTCAACCCTGCGCGGAGAACGTTTACACCGCGAATGAGGACGGCACGCGTGGCTGTGGTCGCATTGTCCGTGCTCTTGCGGAATGCCATTCCGCGCGCGAGAGCGTACATCGGGTTCTCGGGGCCGCGCACAATCTCACGCGGCTTCAAAGTCTTATATAACACTTCCCCGATGCCCCCGCTCGCGACCCCGATCCGCGCTTGTGCCCGGTTGCGAGATCGCCATTCTCCCCGCTATGCAATTTCTAACGAGAGCTATAGTCGCTTGTGAATGAGAAGAAAAGTCTCACCACGCGATCCGCCTATGCGCGGCGCGCTCGCCGCAACTCAATGTGCAGAGGACGCCATCATGGCATCGAAGGTTCGAGTCGAGCGAGATGGTCCCGTGACGACGGTCATCATCGATCGTCCAGAGGTTCGCAATGCCGTCGACAACGAGACTGCGGATGCGCTGGCAAACGAGTTCCGGGCTTTCGACGCCGACCCTGAGCAGTGCGTGGCGGTGCTTTGGGGTTCCGGCGGCGCATTCTGCGCCGGCGCCGACCTGAAGGCGATTGCGTCTGGAGAGCGAAAGAAGCGCTACAGCCTCGACGGAGATGGTCCCATGGGGCCATCGCGCTTGAAGCTCTCGAAGCCGGTGATCGCTGCCGTCGCCGGTCACGCGGTTGCAGGCGGGTTGGAACTCGCCATCTGGTGCGACATGCGCGTCGTTGAGGAGGATGCCGTTTTCGGCGTCTACTGCCGGCGCTGGGGCGTGCCGCTCATCGATGGCGGAACCGTGCGACTGCCGCGTCTGATCGGCCAGAGCCACGCGCTCGATATGATCCTAACGGGCCGTCCGGTCGGTGCGGAAGAGGCGTTGCGCATGGGGCTTGCGAACCGTGTCGTTGCCAAGGGTGAGGCGCGGCCGGCGGCGGAGGCACTGGCGCGCCAGCTTGCCGAATTTCCGCAGATGTGCATGAACCTCGACCGCGCGTCGGTCTATCGGCAGTGGGAACTGCCGTTCGATCACGCCATGAAGGCGGAGTTCGCACACGGTGTTGCGGCAGTCGCTGCCGAGGGGCAATCGGGCGCGGCGCGTTTTGCGGGCGGCGCGGGACGTGGCGGCAAATTCGGCGAGTGAAGTTGCCGCGAGGGGGCGTGGGTAGTCGATGCGGTTTTCGCTTCTTTCTCTGGCGCGCAATGCGCTCGGCGGTCATGCGCGTTGGCCGGCGCAATGGCGCTCGGCCGAACCTAAGGCGTCATACGATGCGGTGATCGTTGGCGCTGGTGGGCATGGCCTCGGCACGGCGTACTACCTCGCCAAGGAGCACGGGCTCCGCAATATCGCGGTCGTCGAGAAGGGGTGGCTCGGCGGTGGCAATACGGGCCGCAACACGACGATCATCCGCTCGAACTATCTGTGGGAGGAGTCCGAGGCGATTTACGAGCTGTCGGTGAAGCTCTGGGAGACGTTGTCGGATGAGTTGAACTACAACGTCATGTACTCGCCGCGTGGTGTGATGATGCTGGCGCACACCGTCCACGACATCCAGGTCTTCAAGAGGCACGTGCACGCGAACCGTCTGGCGGGCATCGATAACGAGTGGCTGACGCCCGAAGAGGCCAAGGCTTTCTGCCCACCGCTGAGCATTTCGCCGAAGCTGCGTTATCCCGTGCTCGGTGCGGCCCTTCAGCGGCGCGGCGGCACGGCACGGCACGATGCGGTTGCCTGGGGCTATGCGCGTGCGGCGAGTGCGCTCGGTGTCGATATCATCGAGAATGCCGAGGTAACTGCCCTCCGCCGCGATGCGAATGGTGCCGTCGAAGGTGTCGAAACGACGCGCGGCACGATCAAAGCGAAGAAGGTCGGCGTCGTCGCCGCCGGGCATACGTCGGTGCTCATGAGCATGGCGGACGTGCGCATGCCGCTCGAGAGTTATCCGCTTCAGGCGCTCGTTTCCGAGCCGATCAAGCCGGTGCTGTCCTGTGTCGTGATGTCGAACACGGTGCACGCTTATATCTCGCAGTCCGACAAGGGCGAATTGGTGATCGGTGCGGGTACGGATGCCTACACGTCGTACAGCCAGACGGGCGGCCTGCACGTGTCGGCCCACACGCTCGATGCGATCTGCGATCTGTTCCCGACGTTCCGGCGCATGAGGATGATGCGCAACTGGGGTGGCATCGTCGATGTCACGCCGGATCGCTCGCCGATCATCGGGCTGACGCCGGTGCCGGGGCTTTTCGTTAACTGCGGCTGGGGCACGGGTGGTTTCAAGGCGACGCCCGGATCAGCCTTTGTGTTCGCGGCGACCATGGCGAGCGGCGAGCCGCACCCGGTTGCCGCGCCCTTTGCGTTGGAACGCTTCACGACGGGGCGCCTGATCGACGAAGCCGCCGCAGCCGCTGTTGCGCACTGAGAGATCAAATGCTGCTGATATACTGCCCCTACTGCAACATGGCGCGGCCCGAGTCGGAGTTCCGGTATGGCGGCGAGGCGCATGTCGCGCGTCCGGCCGAGCCGGCGAGCGTCGGCGACGCAGATTGGGCGGCATTTCTCTACATGCGCGCCAATCCCAAAGGCATTCACGCCGAGCGCTGGCGGCATGTCCATGGCTGCGGGCGGTTCTTCAATGCGCTGCGCAGCACGGTGACGGATCAGATCTTGAAGACATATCCGGCGGGAACGCCTCGACCTGATTTCGATGCACCCACCGAGGGCGGTCGCTGATGGCCGGTCTACATCGCACGAACGGCGGCGGCCGCATCGATCGCAAGAAGCGCCTTTCCTTCACGTTCGACGGAAAGCCGTACGAGGGTGTCGCAGGAGACACGTTGGCATCGGCGCTGCTCGCCAATGGCGTGCATCTTGTCGGGCGCTCCTACAAATATCATCGACCGCGTGGCATTCTCTCCGCCGGTGCCGAGGAGCCCAATGCGCTCGTCACGATCGATCGCGGCGGACGGCGGGATGCGCCGAATTTGCGCGCAACACAGGTGGAGCTGTACGACGGCCTCGTGGCCGAAAGCCAGAACCGCTGGCCGTCGCTCGCCTATGATTTCGGCGCGGTAAATGGCTTTTTCTCGCCGCTGCTGGCTGCCGGTTTCTACTACAAGACATTCATGGGGCCGCGCCTGCTCGGATCGAACTGGGCTTGGCACAAGATCTACGAGCCGCTGATCCGTCGCGCGGCAGGGCTCGGCAAGGCACCGACGCAGCCTGATCCCGACCGCTACGCGAACGTGTTCGCGCATTGTGATGTGCTGGTCGTCGGTGCTGGTCCCGCGGGTCTTGCTGCAGCGCTTGCTGCTGCGGAGGCTGGCGCGCGTGTGATCCTGTGTGATGAGCAGGCCGAACTCGGCGGGTCGCTGCTGAGCGAATGGTCCGTCGAGATCGACGGCGTTCCTGCTGCGGCGTGGTTGGAAGAAGCCGCGCGGACGCTCGCTGCATCACCGCGCGTGACGCTGCTGCCGCGCACGCAAGCCTTCGGTTATTTCGCTCAGAATTTCGTCGCGCTGGCGGAGCGGCGCACGGATCATCTCGCCAAGCCTGAGCAATCGGCACCACGCGAGCGATTGTGGCAGGTACGCGCGAAGCATGTCGTGCTGGCGACGGGGGCCATCGAGAGACCCGTGGTGTTTCCGGACAATGACCGGCCCGGCATCATGCTGGCGGATGCCGCGCGGACGTACGTCAATCGATATGGCGCGCGTTCTGGTTCGCGCGCCGTCGTCGTGGCGGCTTGCGACAGCGGTTATGCAGCAGCGCTCGATCTTCGGCGCGCCGGCGTGGAGGTGGCGATGATCGTCGATCCGCGACCGAGCGGTGGCGGCGCACTGTTCAGCGCCGCGAAGGCTGCGGGAATCGCAGTCGAAGCGGGCGCAGCGGTGATCGCAACGCGTGGGCGCCAGCGCGTATCTGCAGTGCAGATCAGGCGCGCGGGGAGCGACTCGTGGGTTTCATGTGATCATGTGCTCATGAGCGGCGGTTGGACGCCGTCCGTGCATCTGTTCTCGCAATCGCGCGGCAAGCTCGCCTGGGATGAGGCCGCGCAGGCATTTCTCCCGGCTTCGGTTGCGCCCGGTCAATCGCAGCGATCGGTCGGAGCGTGCCGCGGCGCGTTCGGTATTGCCGCGGCGTTGGAGGATGGCTTTGCGGCGGGCAACGAAGCTGTTGGGCGGGTTTCGCATCCGCGCGAATTCAACGTCTCGAATGATGCGACAGGCTTCGGCGGCGTGCTCGGTGTTTCGAGCCCGGGCGCGCAAGAGAGTAAAGCCTTCGTCGATTTCCAGCACGATGTGACGGTGCGCGATTTGAAGCTCGCGGCGCAGGAAGGCTTCCGCTCCATCGAGCACGTGAAGCGCTACACGACGACAGGTATGGCGACCGATCAGGGCAAGACGTCGAACCTCAATGCGCTCGCTATCGTCGCGGATCATCTTGGCAAACCCATTCCTGCCGTCGGGCTCACGACATTCCGCCAGCCCTATACGCCCGTGACCTTCGGCACGATCGCGGGCACGAGCCGCGGTGATCTGTTCGATCCTGTGCGGCGAACGCCCTGTGATGGCTGGGCACAGAGCCAAGGCGCGGTCTTCGAGGATGTCGGCGCATGGAAGCGGGCGCGGCACTTCCCCGAGGGCAGCGAGGACATGCATGCCGCTGTCGCGCGCGAATGCGGGATCGTGCGCAGTGCTGTCGGGATGTTCGATGCGTCCACGCTCGGCAAGATCGAAGTTGTCGGGCCGGATGCCGCTGAGTTTCTCGAGCGGCTGTACATCAATCCCTTCCAGAAACTTGGTGTCGGGCGCTGCCGCTATGGTGTGTTGCTGAACGAAGCGGGCTTCATCATCGACGATGGAGTGATAGGCCGCATTGCCGCCGACCGCTTTCATGTGACCACGACGACCGGCGGTGCCGCGCGCGTCCTCAATATGATGGAAGACTACGCGCAGACAGAGTTCCCCGAGCTGAAGGTATGGCTGACCTCCACGACCGAGCAGTGGGCCGTCATCGCGGTGCAGGGACCGAAGGCGCGCGAGGTTCTGGCGCCACTCGTCGAGGGCGTCGATCTCGGTGCGGAAGCCTTCCCCCACATGAGCGTCAAAGCCGGGCGCATCCGCGGTATCGATGCGCGCATCTTCCGCGTCAGCTTCACGGGCGAACTCGGCTTCGAGATCAACGTGCCGGCGGACTATGGCGCGGCAGTGTGGGAGGCCGTCTGGCGCGAGGTGCAAAAGCACGGCGGATGCGCATATGGCACGGAGAGTATGCATGTGCTGCGCGCCGAAAAGGGCTTCATCATTGTCGGCCAGGAGACGGACGGCACGGTAACGCCCGACGACGTGGGGCTCGGCTGGGCGATCGGCAAGAACAAGCGCGACTTCGTCGGCCTGCGTTCGCTGTCGCGGCCGGACATTGTCCGCGCTGGACGCAAGCAGCTCGTCGGGCTGCTCACGGCAGATCCGAAATTGGTGCTCGAGGAAGGTGCACAGGTGACGGCGGAAGCGAAGCCGCCGGTCGGCACGCCCGCGCTGGGGCATGTCACGTCGGCCTACTGGAGCGCGGCACTCGGGCGCTCGATCGCGCTCGCCTTGGTAGCCGATGGGCGCGCGCGGATTGGCTCACGACTGAATATTCCCATGCCGTCCGGCGATGTCGCCGTCGACGTCGTCACGCCGGTCTTTCTCGATCCAAAGGGAGAGCGGCTCAATGGCTGATCACGTTATGGCGCGTCGCTCGGTGCTCGAGGGACTGGTACTGCCGACACGGGAGGGGATCGTCTCGGTCACTGAGGCAGCAGCTGCGGCGCGATTCATTTATCGCGGGGATCTTGGTCTTATTGGCGATGCTTTCGGGATCGCACTGCCGACCGCGCCTATGCGGGTTCACGCGTCAGGCTCACGCGCCGCTTTGTGGCTCGGGCCGGACGAATGGTTGCTGCTGGCTGCGGAAGATGAACAAGCGAGCATCGCGACCACGCTTTCCAGTGCATTGGCTGGCCAGCCGGCCGCGCTCGTCGATGTCGGTCATCGCCAGATCGGTCTCACCATGTCCGGACCGCGTACCGCGGCGCTGCTGAATGCAGGTTGTCCGCTCGATCTCGACGAGTCCGCATTCCCAGTCGGCATGTGTACGCGAACGATCCTCGCCAAGGCCGAGATCGTGCTCTGGAGAACCGAGCGCGACGCCTTCCGCATGGAGATCGCGCGCTCGTTCGCGCCGTATTTCGTGGCACTCCTTGCAGAGGCCATGCACGGCATCGACTGAGAGTGCTCTACGTGCGCGGTGCGATAGGCTGCGGCGTGCCCCACGCGACGAAGCTCGGATTGGCAAGCGCTGCTGCAGTGTTGCCATAACGCAGAGGCTGGCCGTCGAGCGTGGTGACGTTACCGCCGGCGGCCGCGAGCACGGCGTGGCCTGCCGCGGTATCCCAGGCCATGGTGCGGCTCAGACGCGGATAGATGTCGGCGTCGCCACGCGCAATGACGCAGAACTTGAGAGATGAGCCAGCGTCGCAGCGCGCGGCAATGTCGAAGCGCGAAAGGAAGTCCTCGGTCTCGGGCGTCGAATGCGAGCGACTGACGAGCGCTGCGAGCGCTGTGGGCTCTGGTGCGCGTGTGTGAATGGTTCGAAGCCCGATCTCGTCGAGTGCGATGTTCCCCTCGCGCGGCGCAATGCGCGCCATGGCCGCGATATCCGGCGCGAGCGTCACATAAAGCTCGTCGCGAGCCGGTGCGTAGACGATGCCGAAGATCGGAGCGCCGTTGCGGATCAGCGCGACGTTGACCGTGAACTCGCCGCGCTGCGCGATGAACTCGCGCGTGCCATCGAGTGGGTCGACCAGGAAGAACTCAGTGCCAAGTACCGGCATCTGGCCGGACGCGACTGCCTCTTCGGCAACGATCGGCACGCCGGGCGCAGCGGCGGCGATTGCCGCAACGAGTACGGCTTCGGCCTCGCGGTCGGCGGCGGTTACGGGGCTTTCATCGGCCTTGGTCTCGACGGCGACACCGGCGCGGTAGTAGCGCATCTCGATCGCGCCGGCAGTCAGCACCGCGGGCAGCAGGGCCGAAGCAAGTCGCGTGTGCTCGATGGCTGACATTGATTCTCCTGATCCGCTGCCGCCAGAGATTGCGGCCGTTCGATGCCCGGCCACCGGATGCCTGAGTGATTCGCTACAAGATGCGGCGATATTGCATCAGAGTTCTGTCAATTGCGGAGCGTTCATAGTCCACACTTGGCGCGAATCTCGTGGGCGTGTATCAAAACTAGGATGAAATTCGCAAGCTGTCGCCCTTGCGCTCGCGTAGCATTCGCTTGAGCCGGCGCCAGCGCATCCTCTCACCGAGCCGGGGACCATGAGCCAGCCCGCATTCCCGAACGATCTGGAGCTAGCGGCGCTGATCGCCAGCAAAGTTTGCCACGACGTCATCAATCCCGTGGGGGCCATCAACAATGGCCTCGAGATGCTCGACGAGGAGGATGATCCCGAGTCGCGCGACTATGCGTTGGATATGATCCGCAACGTCACGAGCCAGGCGACGGCGCGGCTGAAGTTCGCGCGCTTTGCCTACGGCGCAGCAGGCTCCGCCGGCGACTCGATCGACTTGCGTATGGGCGAGGAGATCGCGCGCGAGTACGCCACCAAGGGCGGCAAGCACACGCTCGTGTGGCAGGGTCCTGTCGGCTACATGGCCAAGGACAAGGTCAAGCTCGTGCTCAACCTCGTCTCGCTCGGGTTGTCGGCGCTGCTCCGGGGCGGCGAGCTGACCGTGATGATCGACCAGCGGCCGGATCATCCCGCATTCGCCGTGCGCTGCCGCGGCCAGGGTGCGCGCCCGCCGACGCACCTCATCGAATTTCTGACCGGCCAGAATATGCCGCCGATCGATGCGCTGACGGTGCAGACGTACTACACGTGCCGACTCGCGCAGCAGTGCCGGATGCGGCTTGAAGTCCTGCGCGATGGTGCCGACATCATTCTGAGCGCCCGTTCCTGAGGCAGCCTGCCGCCCCCTTTCGCTTTTACATCGCGATCCGATGGGCATAGCTTTGTCGGGATGGATCCACCCTCCCGATGGAGTGCGCGCTCATGAAGCTCGACGAATATGCGTCCTATGATGGTCTTGGTCTTGGCGAGCTCGTGGCTAAAGGCGAGGTTAGCCCCAAGGAGCTGGCGCGGACCGCAGCGTCGGCCATTGAAGCGGCGAACGGCGAAGTAAAAGCCGTCATCGAGACCTACGACGACCGCATCGACGGCCTCGACGAGAGCACGCTCGGTGCAGGGCCCTTCCGCGGCGTTCCCTTCCTCATGAAGGACGTGTTCGGCCACGAGCAGGGCCGCCTCATCGAGTTCGGCTCGCGCCTTTGCCGCGGTATGACCGTGACGACGGGCACCTACTTCACCGACCAGCTCAAGGCGTCCGGCGTCAACATCCTCGGCCGTTCGGCGGCGCCCGAATACTCCATGTCGGCGACGACCGAGAGCGTGATGTTCGGCAACACGTCGAATCCGTTCAAGAAGGGCTACTCGGCGGGCGGCTCATCGGGTGGCGCGCAGGCAGCGGTGACCAGCGGCATGGTGCCGATCGCGCACGGCTCGGATATCGGCGGCTCGATCCGTATTCCGGCGAGCTGGTGCGGTGGCGTCGGCTTGAAGCCCTCGCGCGGCCGCGTCTCGATCGGGCCGGTCGCGGATGAAGGTGGGCTTGGCTTCTCGGCCAATCACATCCAGGCCAAGACGATGCGCGATTCCGCGACCATGCTCGATTGGGTTTCGAAGCCGCAGATCGGCGATCCATTCGTGATACCGCGGCCCACGCAATCTTATGCCTCGTTCGTCAATGCGCTGAGCCCGCGCCTCAAGATCGGCATCGTGCTGACCGAGATCTTCGGCGTGCCGGTAGACCCGGAAGTGGCGCAGGCCGTGAAGGATACGGCCAAGGTGCTCGAAGGCATGGGGCACCATGTCGACGTTGCGGAGGTGGATTTCGGCGGCATCGAGACGCTGCACAAGATCAACGATCTGTTCTTCTTCGGTTTCGACACGCGGCTCGAAGGATATGCGGCGAGGACCGGTCAGAAGATCGGGCCCGATACGCTCGAACCGGTCATGCTGTCGGTTTATGAGTTTGCGAAGGGGATCACGACGGCGCGTTTCTTTGCTGCGCTGAGCGAGGTGAACATTGCGCGGCGCAAGCTCGCCCGCTTTTATGCGGACCACGACGTCTGGCTGTCGCCGACGAATGCACGCGTGTCGGAGCCGTGGGGGAAGTACCACCTCAGCAAGGCGGGCGTCGATGCGTCGAGCCTCGTCGACAAGCTGTTCCGCGAGCCGTGCCAGTTCACGGTGCCGCACAACATCATGGGCACGCCGGGGCTGTCACTGCCGCTCGCCATGCATTCGACGGGCGTACCGATCGGGGTGCAGCTTGCGGGACGGCCTGCCGAGGAGCACGTGCTGATCTCGCTCGGCGGTGCGCTCGAACGCGCCATGCCGTGGGCGAAGCGCGTGCCTGAGCTGCACGTGTCGAAGGTGAAGTGAGAGCGCGGATGCCGCTCACCTGACAGCTTCGAGCGCCGGCTCAGAACCTGACGCTGAGCTTGGCGCTCCCCGCGTGGAGGGTCGTGGTGTCGCCAAACTGGCCGTCGTACTGCAGGCGCAGGGCCATGCCGTCGACCGAGAACACGTCGAGGCCGATGCCGATATCGGCGACGGTCTTGTCGAGCTTAGACGCGATGGCGAAGCCGGGCGCGCCGAGCGGTGCACCGATAAAGCTCGCCGTGGTGACGAAGGTGTCGGTATCGCGGAACGTGGCGCCGGCCTTGATGAAGCCGCGGACGACTGTGCCATCGGCCATGCGGTGCTCGGCGCCGAGCTCCATGGATGGCGAAGCGGAAAGCACGGTGTGATCGGCTGCCTCGACATGTAGTGCGATACCGCCGGCGCCTGTCTCGGAGTAGGCGTCACGCGACAGGTAATTGGCGGCAAAATCGACCTGGGGCTTCAGGTAGAAGGCGCCGCTGCTCATGAGATAGGCGGCCGTCAACTGCGAGCTGACGAAATCCGTGTCGGTGCTCGATGTTGCGGTCGATGTGAAGCCGCCGAACGCAACGTTGCGGCGGTTGTCCAGCCAGCCCCAGCCGCCCGTGACGGACGCCGCGAACAGCCACGGTCCCGGCGTGTATTTGACCACGCCACCGAGATAGACGCGATCGCCGTTCGATGTGGCGTTGGCGTTAGATGAGAGGTCGATGTTCTGATAGCCGATGCCGCCGCCAAGCCGCCACTCGGGCGCAACCTTGAACTGCGCGCCGGTTGAATAGAACAGTGATCTCTCGTCGAAGCCGGCCTCACCGCGTCCGTCACTCTCGAAGTGGCGTGCGCTGAAGCGAGCCCACAGGCACTGATCCTCTTTGATGAAGCGCGTGGGGTCAGCTTCATCGCCGGCCATGCGGCAGGAAAGAAGCTGTTGGCCGAAAGTGGCGCCTGTACTCATCGCGGTCGAGAATGCGCCGGCATCACCGGTCGGGGAGAGCTGGTTCAAGGCATTAGCGAGCTCAGAGTTGCCCGGTAGCTGCATCAGCGGCGATATGAAACCGAGCGTCGTGCCGCCGCCGCCATAGATGCCGTTGAGCACGTTGCCGACATTGCGTTGATTGGGTGTCAGATTGGGTGCGTCGTGCCCCAGGAAGTTGATGGTCGCGACAAGATCCAGCGTGTTGGGGTCGGGCTTCTCGAGGGCGTAGCTGACAATGGCTGTGCCTGGCACGCTGATGCCGTTGTCCGTGATGCCGCCCGTAGCGGTGATGACGTTCGCGAAGGTCTTGGTGAGGCCTGCGTCAGTCGGGTAGTTCAGCGGCGCGACGACGAGCGTACCGGCAAGTGCAGCGTTGCCCGAGATGGCGAGCCGGTCGGAGACGCCGGTAGTCCAGTCGGCGCGGATGGCGAGCGAGCCGGTCGCAGATTGGGTGAAGCTGCTGGTGAGTGCGGTCGTGGTGATCGGCGCCGACGCTGATGCAGGGCCGATGTCGAATTTTCCGTGATTGACGAAAGTCAGGGCGCCGCCACTGCCGAGCCAGCCACCGGGTGACTGCACAAACAACCCACCCGCCTCGTTCGTGAAGGTACCGCCGCTCAGTGCGCCCGAGTTGGCGAACATGCCCAAATTGATAATGCTGTTACCGCTGTTCTGGATGAGCGTTCCAGTGAGCGTATTTGTGAACGTGCCTCCAGCATCAATGATCAGCGAGCCGGCAGAAAGAGACATATTGTAGAAATTGCCGGAGTTTATGAAGGTACCGCCATCGCGGACAGTCACGGTGCCGCTGCTGTGGTAATAATTGTAGTAGGTGTCGTAGTACCCGTTGTGGAAGGTGCCGGAATTCGTGAAGGCGCCGCCGTCTTGGACATCTACGGTGCTTGTCGCACCGCTGCTGTAATAGCTTTCGTAGCCGTTGCGGAAGGTGCCCGAGTTTGTGAATGTGCTGCCATCGGTGAGGGTCAGCGTATTTGCGACGCTGCCGTAGTAATAGTAGTAGTACCCGTTGTAGAACGTGCCGGAATTTGTGAACGTGCCTCCGCCTGTAACAGTTACTGCGCCGGAGCCCGCGTAGTAATACCCGTTGTAGAAGATGCCCGAATTCGTGAAGGCGCCGCCGTCGACGATCACCGTGCCGATGGCGTCGTAACCGCTGATGAAGGTGCCTGTGTTCGAGAAGGTGCCGCCGCTGTTTACGACGAGGGTGCCCGCAGCAACGACGCCGTTGTAGAAGGTGAGCGGGTTCGAGAAGGAGCCGCCGGAGTTGATCTCGGTCGTGCCGGAATAATAGTATCCGTTGACGTAGTACCAGCCCCACCAATCGAGCGTCACGCTGGAGCTGACTCTGACGGTCCCCGGGGCATTGTAGCCATTGTAAAATTCAGACAGTGTCGTCGGCGATGAGAACTCGCAGACGGTGTCGTTTGGGTGGGTACAATTCGCTTGAGCGATACCCGGCGCTATCAGTGCCGCCGCGCAGCCACCCATTAAAGCGACTAGGCGTAGCCACCTTCTTCCGTCTGACATTCCGGCGTCTCGCGAGAAACGTGTGGTTCGGTTCGTGAAGAACGCCGTACAGGCACAGCGGAGTCGCTGCCGCAGTCCCACTGTCGTTTCAGTGGAGCGAACCGAACTGAGGACTGATTCGCGTTCATTGAACACCAATTGGAACGGGAGGGCGACGCTGGGCACCTCCGCCGGTTGAAGGATGGGGCGCGAAGAAGAACCCTGCCCCTCCGCAGGAGGGACAGGGTTGGTGGATAGCCGGGGGCTATCGATCGTGTTTTACGCCGCCTTGCGCTGTGCGGCGTCGACGAGCACGAGGTCGCCGTTGCGGACAGTGAGCGAGACGATCTCGCCGTCCTTGACCCGACCTGCGAGGATCGCTTCGGCAAGCGGATCCTGCACGAACTTCTGGATCACGCGCTTCAGCGGCCGTGCGCCGTATGCAGGTTCGTAGCCGCGATTGGCGAGCCATGTCCGCGCTGTGTCGTCGAGGTCGATCGTGATGTTGCGATCGGCCAGCAGCTTCGTAAGGCGCGCCATCTGGATGTCGACGATCTTGCCCATCTGCTCGCGCTTGAGGCGATGGAAGAGGATGATCTCGTCGATCCGGTTCAGGAACTCCGGCCGGAACTTGAGCTTTACCTCGGCGAGCACGTACTCGCGTACGGCATCGCTGTCCTCGCCATCCTTCTGCGAAACAAGATACTCGGCGCCGATGTTCGACGTCATGATGATCAGCGTGTTCTTGAAGTCCACGGTGCGACCCTGGCCATCGGTCAGGCGGCCATCATCGAGCACCTGCAAGAGCACGTTGAACACATCGGGGTGCGCCTTCTCGATCTCGTCGAAAAGCACGACCTGATAGGGACGCCGGCGCACGGCCTCCGTCAGCGAGCCGCCCTCCTCGTAACCCACATAGCCCGGGGGCGCGCCGATCAGACGAGCGACGGAGTGCTTCTCCATGTACTCCGACATATCCATGCGAACGATCGCCTGGGCGTCGTCGAACAGGAAGGATGCGAGCGCCTTGGTCAGCTCCGTCTTGCCGACGCCGGTCGGTCCAAGGAACATGAACGAGCCGATCGGCCGGTTCGGATCCTGCAGGCCGGCACGCGCACGGCGAACCGCGGTCGAGACGGCCGTGACCGCCTCTTCCTGGCCGATGACGCGCTTGGCGATCGCTTCTTCCATGCGAAGAAGCTTGTCTTTCTCGCCTTCGAGCATCTTGTCGACAGGCACGCCCGTCCAGCGCGAGACGACGCTCGCGATCTGGTCCGGCGTGACGGCCTCCTCGACCATGACCTGATCAGGCTGCGCGCTTCCCTTGCTCTCCAGCTCCTTGAGCTGCTGGGTGAGCTTCGGGATGACGGCGTGCTGCAGCTCGCCCGCGCGGGCATAATCGCTGCGGCGGACGGCCTGCTCGAGTTCGACGCGGCGCTGCTCCAGCTCTTCCTTGACCTTCTGCGCGGAGCCGAGCTTGGCCTTCTCGTTCTCCCAGCGGCGGGTCAGCTCGGCCGATTGCGCCTCGAGATCCGCAATGGACTTCTCGAGCCTCTCGAGCCGATCTTTGGAGGCGGCGTCCGTCTCCTTCTTCAGGGCCTCGCGCTCGATCTTCATCTGCATGAGATCGCGATCGATGGCATCGAGCTCCTCGGGCTTGGAGTCGATCTCCATCTTCAGGCGCGCGCTCGCTTCATCGATGAGGTCGATGGCCTTGTCGGGCAGGAAGCGGTCCGTGATGTAGCGGTTCGAGAGGGTCGCCGCGGCGACGATGGCGCTGTCGGTGATCCGCACGCCATGGTGCATCTCGTACTTCTCTTTGAGACCGCGGAGGATCGAGATGGTGTCCTCGACTGTCGGCTCCTGGACGAACACGGGCTGGAAGCGCCGCGCGAGGGCTGCATCCTTCTCGATGTGCTTCCTATACTCGTCGAGCGTGGTTGCGCCGACGCAGTGCAGCTCGCCGCGCGCCAGGGCCGGCTTCAGCAGGTTGCCGGCATCCATCGAGCCCTCGGTCTTGCCGGCGCCGACGATGGTGTGCAGCTCGTCGATGAACAGGATGATGCCGCCGTCGGAGGCGGTGACCTCCTGCAGCACGGACTTCAGCCGCTCCTCGAACTCACCGCGGTACTTGGCACCCGCGATCAGCGCGCCCATGTCGAGCGCGAGGAGCTTCTTGTCCTTGAGGCTCTCCGGCACGTCGCCTTTGACAATGCGCTGGGCGAGGCCCTCCGCGATCGCGGTCTTGCCAACGCCCGGCTCACCGATGAGCACGGGATTGTTCTTGGTCCGGCGCGACAGCACCTGGATGGTGCGGCGGATTTCCTCGTCGCGGCCGATGACCGGATCGATCTTGCCTTCGGCAGCGGCGGCCGTGAGGTCGCGGGCATAGCGCTTCAGGGCGTCGTAGCCGTCTTCCGCGGAGGCTGTGTCAGCGGTGCGGCCTTTGCGGACCTCGTTGATGGCCGCATTGAGCGACTGGGCGTTGACGCCGGCATCCTTCAGGATCTTGGCAGCCGGGCTCGCGCCCTCGACCAGGATGGCGAGAAGCAGGCGCTCGGCAGTGACGTACTTGTCGCCCGCCTTCTCTGCGATCTTCTCGGCTTGGTCGAAGACGCGGGCGAGGTCAGGGGCGAGGTACAGCTGGCCGCTGCCGCCGGAGACCTTGGGCCGCTGGGCGAGCGCGCGCTCGGTTGCCTGAAGTGCTGTCTTCGGATTGCCGCCCGCCTGCTCGATAAGGCCGGCCGCGAGGCCCTGATCGTCGTCGAGCAGCACCTTCAGAAGGTGCTCGGGACTGAATTGCTGGTGGTTTTCGCGGAGCGCAAGTGACTGTGCAGCCTGCACAAATCCTTTCGCGCGATCGGTGTAGATGTCGAAGTTCATTCGTCCTCCTCCTCGGCGCGCTTCGGCCGCCCCCTAGAGGCCCGGACGGAAGCGCCGTCATCGAAAGAATGGGTAAGCAACGTGCTACGGCCCAGGATCGGCGCCGCTATCCTCATATGGGGTTAATCCGGCAGCCGAAAAGGGGCGTTCAGCGAAAGAGTTGCAACCCATTCACTGGCGTGGGCCGTAACCTGCTGCGGTTGAACGGCCGGTGCCATACCCTCATATACCCATATGGGCCGTACGCCCTTTTGAGATGGAGCAAATCGAACCCCTCGGCAAAGGGGAGACAGGGAGGAAAGCATGGCCGTACGTATGCGCGATGAAGTTCGCGCGCTCAGTGACGACGAACTCGAACTGGTTGTCAAAACCCATATTCCGCTGGTTTTGGAACTCTCCGACGCCGAACTCAGGGACCTGACCAAGCAGGTTCGCGATAAGCGCAAGCGCGCGCGAGATATATCCAATCGGCAGCGGCGCGAAATGCGGGGCAAGGCCGAGCGGCCGGGAGCCGCGCCCGCGCGCGAGAATGCCGGCACGAAGCATAAGGCCGCCGTGCTGGCGGGAGCGCTGAAGCGTCTCAATAATGAGAAGGAGCGCCGCGAACGGCACTCAGGACGCCCTGAGCAGGTGCGTATTGCCAAGAAGGCGCTGCAACTGAAGCGTGCCAACGGCAAGGGCCATAGCGGCCCAAGCTACAGAACGGCATCCAAGGGGATGCACAACGTCGAGAATCAGAAACCCGAGCGCTTGCTCCATCCCATGGAGATCGGGCGCGTGTCTCAGTTCGTAAGAGATGCCCAGGCAAAGCGCGATTCGCAGCGCGCCGAGGCGGGGCACTAGCCCTGCTGGTTGAGGGCTCCGCTGATCCGCCGTGCAGAGGTTGTGCGGCGATCGGTGGGGGCCCTCTTCCCCCTGATGCAGGCTCGCCACAGAGCGCTTGTGTCTTGGAGACTCCCGTTGGCCTCTAGTAGGTCAAAACCGTGCCCACGACGGCAGCCCCGCAATGCTCACTGAACGAGCTTGACAGAGCGTTGTCCGGTGCCGTGCAGGGTGTTCGGCGGTCGCCCGACGCCCCAAAACTGCCGCAAATTAAAGGGGCTGAGCGGGGATAGCCGTGTTCAATTCTTGGGGGGTGATACCCTGCCTGGTTCGCCGTCATCCGGCTGACACACAGCTTCTCCACCGGATGTACAGACGCACTAGATGTAGTGGCGAGGCGCATCGGCAACCCCAATAGATCGTGACGAAGCCGCTCGAATCACCGACATTGATGACAGCCGATGTGGCGCCCGGATGCGGGGCCCTTTGGCGGGGGAAATGAGGGGCCCGCGCTTCGCGGGGTGCGACGAGTTTCCAAATTGTGAGCGTGAAAAGCGCGCGAGTCGATGACTTGCAGCGGTCGGTAGCTTTGTGCCTGTTGCGTTGAAGTGCGTGGGATCGTCCGGCCATGGGGGCATGGCTTGGGCAGAGGGACATCTGAAACAATTGCACTGCCGTGACGCTACCAGGTTTTGTAGCGCGTACCTTTGTCGGCTCCGCAGTGCCCAAAAACGAGCAGCAGGGCACATGAAAATCGCACGCGCCTTTACGGAAGCCGGCAAGTCTCCCTACGACCGCATTGCTTTCCGCAAGGCAACCTCTGAGATCAAGAACCCCGACGGTTCGATCGTCTTCCGTCTCGCCGAATTCAGCGTGCCCGAGCATTGGAGCCAGGTCGCAGCCGACATCCTGGCGCAGAAGTATTTCCGCAAGGCGGGCGTTCCGAAGAGGCTGCGCAAGATCGAGGAGAGCACCGTTCCCTCATGGCTGTGGCGCTCCGTGCCCGATGAGCGCGCGCTTGCCGATCTTCCCGAGAACGAGCGCACGAGCGGCGAGACCGATGCCCGTCAGGTCTTCGAACGCCTCGCCGGTACCTGGACGTACTGGGGCTGGAAGGGTGGCTATTTCACCACCGAAGAGGACGCGCGCGCGTTCTTCGACGAGCATTGCTTCATGCTGGCGAACCAGATGGGTGCGCCGAACAGCCCGCAGTGGTTCAACACCGGTCTGCACTGGGCCTACGGCATCGATGGTCCTGGCCAGGGTCACTTCTATGTCGACTGGCAGACCGGTCAGCTCACGCAGTCGACCTCGGCCTATGAGCATCCGCAGCCGCACGCCTGCTTCATCCAGTCCGTCGAGGACGATCTCGTCAACGAGAACGGCATCATGGACCTGTGGGTGCGCGAGGCGCGCCTCTTCAAGTACGGCTCGGGCACGGGCTCGAACTTCTCGCTCCTGCGCGCCGAGAGCGAGCGGCTGTCCGGCGGCGGCAAGTCCTCCGGTCTCATGAGCTTCCTCAAGATCGGTGATCGTGCAGCAGGCGCCATCAAGTCCGGCGGCACGACGCGCCGCGCGGCGAAGATGGTCGTCGTCGATGTCGATCATCCGGACATCGAGGCCTACATCGATTGGAAGGTGCAGGAAGAGCAGAAGGTCGCGGCGCTCGTGACCGGCTCCAAGATCTGCCAGAAGCGCCTCAAGGCCGTCATGGCCGCTTGCGTGAACTGCGAGGCGGATGGCGATGCCTGCTTCGATCCGCTGAAGAACCCCGCTCTGAAGCGCGCCATCAAGGACGCCAAGCGCGATTCCGTGCCGCAGAATTACATCCTGCGCGTCATCCAGTTCGCGCGTCAGGGTTACAAGGATCTCGACTTCGCGACCTACGACACCGATTGGGATTCAGAGGCGTACCTGACCGTCTCCGGCCAGAACTCGAACAACTCCGTGCGTGTGACGGACGAGTTCCTCAACGCCGTGGAAGACGACAAGGACTGGGAGCTGACGGCGCGCCTCTCGAAGAAAGTCATGAAGACGGTCAAGGCGCGCGATCTTTGGGAAAAGATCGGCTATGCCGCGTGGGCGTCGGCCGATCCCGGCATTCAGTACCACACGACCATCAACGACTGGCACACGTGCCCCAGCTCCGGCCCGATCCGCGCATCGAACCCGTGCTCCGAGTACATGTTCCTCGACGACACGGCGTGCAACCTCGCCTCGCTGAACCTCATGCGCTTCCGCAAGGAAGATGGTTCGTTCGACGTCGCGGCCTATGAGCATTGCTGCCGCCTCTGGACCGTCGTGCTCGAAATATCGGTGATGATGGCGCAGTTCCCCTCGCGCCAGATCGCGGAGCTTTCCTATCGCTACCGCACGCTGGGTCTCGGCTTCGCCAATATCGGCGGTCTGCTCATGGCCTCGGGCATTCCTTATGACAGCGCCCAGGGCCGCGCGATCTGCGGTGCGATCTCGGCCATCATGACGGGCGTCGCCTATTCGACGAGCGCCGAGATGGCGTCGGAGCTCGGTCCCTTCCCGGGCTTCGGGCCGAACGCGGGCGACATGCTGCGCGTTGTCCGCAATCATCGCCGTGCAGCGCACGGTGCAGCGGGCGGCTATGAGCGGCTCAACACCGATCCCGTGCCGCTCGACCATGCGGCGCTCAAGGAGACGGCGCTTTCGGCGGCGGCGCGCCGCGCCTGGGATCGCGCGCTGGAACTTGGCGAGCAGCACGGCTATCGCAATGCGCAGGCGACGGTGGTCGCGCCGACCGGCACGATCGGCCTCGTCATGGATTGCGATACGACGGGCATCGAGCCGGACTTCGCGCTCGTGAAGTTCAAGAAGCTCGCGGGCGGCGGCTACTTCAAGATCATCAACCAGTCGGTACCCGAGGCGCTGCGCACGCTCGGCTATCCTGAAGCCGAGATCGCAGAGATCGAGGCTTATGCCGTCGGTCATGGCTCGCTGAAGCAGGCGCCGGGCATCAACCACACGACGCTGCGCACGAAGGGCTTCACCGACGAGGCACTGGCGACGGTCGAAGGCTCACTCAAGACGGCGTTCGACATCAAGTTCGTGTTCAACCGCTATTCGCTTGGCGAAGACTTCCTCAAGACGGCGCTGAAAGTGCCGGCCGAGAAGCTGCTCGACCCGACGTTCGACCTGCTCACCTTCCTCGGCTTCACGAAGAAGGACATCGACGCCGCGAACAATCACGTGTGCGGCACGATGACAGTCGAGGGCGCGCCGTTCCTGAAGGCGGAGCATCTGGCGGTGTTCGATTGCGCCAATCCGTGCGGTCGCATCGGCAAGCGCTTCCTCTCTGTCGAGAGCCACATCCGCATGATGGCGGCGAGCCAGCCCTTCATCTCGGGCGCGATCTCGAAGACCATCAACATGCCGAACGATGCGACGGTCGAGGATTGCAAGCAGTCCTATCAGCTCTCTTGGAAGCTGGCGCTCAAGGCCAACG
This sequence comes from Pseudomonadota bacterium, assembly GCA_023410905.1. Taxonomy (GTDB): domain Bacteria; phylum Pseudomonadota; class Alphaproteobacteria; order Rhizobiales; family Hyphomicrobiaceae. The sequence goes on along the minus strand of JAEYPL010000235.1, from coordinate 11,699 downwards.
CGCTCTATCGCGACGGCTCCAAGCTCTCGCAGCCGCTGAATTCGCAGATCCTCGCGGATGATCCCGAGGAAGCGGAGGAAGTCGCTGCCGAGATGGCGTCGGACAAGCCCGCGCAGCAGCGCGCGGCCGTCGCGGCCGAGCGCATTGTCGAGCGGATCATCGAGCGGGCACGCGATCGCGAGAAGCTGCCCGGTCGCCGCAAGGGCTACACGCAGAAGGCCTCGGTCGGCGGGCACAAGGTGTACCTCCGCACGGGCGAGTACAACGCCGGCCGCCTCGGCGAAATCTTCATCGACATGCACAAGGAAGGCGCCGCCTTCCGCAGCTTGATGAACAACTTCGCCATCGCGATCTCGCTCGGCCTGCAGTACGGCGTGCCGCTCGACGAGTACGTGGATGCCTTCACGTTCACGCGCTTCGAGCCTGCCGGTCTCGTGCAGGGCAACGAGGCGATCAAGAACGCGACCTCGATCCTCGACTACATCTTCCGCGAGCTGGCCGTGGCGTACCTCGAGCGTCACGACCTCGCGCATGTCGATCCGACGCAGATCGTCGGCGCGACGGGCCTCGGCTCGCAGGATACGTCCGAGGAAGAGGATGACGAGGCGCCCGTTGCCCCGCCGCCCGCGCGTTTCGTCAGCAAGGGCCTGCTGCGCGGCGTGCAGGTGCCGAACGTGACGACCATGGTGCGGCCGAGTGCACCGGCGATGGCGGTCGGTTCCATGCAGAAGGATGTCGCGACAGCCTTCGCCGGTAGCGGTTCGACGGCGCTCTATCAGCAGCGCACGGTCGAGACGGTGACGCACGTTACGGAAGGCTCACTCGCGCTCAAGGTCGAGCCGGAGGTGATGTCCACCGCCGACCGCCGCACCGAGGCGCGCCTGCGCGGTTACGAGGGTGAGGACTGCCGCGAATGCGGAAACTTCACGCTTGTCCGGAATGGGACGTGCCTGAAGTGTGACACGTGCGGCGGCACGAGTGGGTGCAGTTGATCTGAAGCAACATAGATGTCGGCGTGCTGCGGGGAGCGCCGGCTGGAGACGCGAAGATGCAGAACGATTTTCCTGCCGATCCCCGGAGTGACTCTCAGCTCGACGCATCGTCTATTTCGATGCGTCGAGCGCTCGACATTGCCGACGATGAAAAGTCCCCTGATGTACACGCCGCTCTAATGAGGGCTTCAAAGTCTCCGAGCACGGCGCTGTTTGGCCTTGCCGTGACGGTGATTTCTGACGCCGAGATGGCGAAATATGATCCTCAAGCGGAGGCATTCGTCGAGTTCGCTCCTCCGAGGATGACATTGAGCGAGAGCGGAATGCGGCGCCTGAAGGCTAGCGAACCGCGTACGCGCTTTACGGTTATTCACGAGCTATCGCATCTTTGGTTGAACCATCGAGGAAAGCCGCGCTTCCGAATGGCGGCCAAGGCTGAGCGCATCGAAGTCTTTGCAGCCCACTCCTCGGGTGAGCGCCAAGCAGATGTGCACGCTGCTTTCGGCCTCATGCCAACAGAGCTAGTTAGGGCCTACAGGGACGCAGATAGTATCGCCCGCGATTTCGGCGTTAGCAAAGCCGCGGCCGAGGTTCGCTTGCGCCAGATAGAAGAGCGCTCGGCCAAGTCGACGCCTCCCGACGTTAAGCGAGAGATTGAGAAGCTGAAGGTCCTCGTCGGTGCTGGCGATGCGCGTCCACCCTCGCCTTCGGTCTTGCCTCAAGACACTCAAAAGAAGCTGGCATGGACGCTCGCGCCTGAATTGCCTGGACATAGCCCCGATGACTACCGCGTCATCGACAACAAGTATGTGGTGATGAGAACTAGATTCGGAATGGGCATGGCTGGGGGTTGGATGGTCGAGGATGGGAGGATTGTGCCATGGGAAAGCCGAGCGCCTTGATCGCCGCTTGGGCAGATCAAGCCTAGTCCACACCCAATCCCCTATCGCCCTTCCTCCCCATCCGCCCTATAAGCTCGCGTCAGTCCTGGGCATCCGCCCACCGAACCGAGCCGTACCGCCATGCCCACCCACCGCCTGCTGAGCGACTACGCTCAGGCCATCCTCACAGCGCGCGTCTATGACGTTGCCGAGGAGACCGCCCTCGATCCGCTGCCGCGCCTCTCCGAGCGGCTCGGAAGACGCGCGCTGCTCAAGCGCGAGGACCTGCAGCCGGTCTTCTCCTTCAAGATTCGCGGCGCCTACAACAAGATCGTGCGGCTCTGCGAGGAAGCGCGCGGGCGCGGGGTGATCTGCGCCTCGGCCGGCAATCATGCGCAGGGCGTGGCGCTGGCGGCGCAGAAGCTCGGCATCAAGGCGACCATTGTCATGCCGATGACGACGCCGGCCATCAAGGTCGAGGCCGTGCGGCGCTTGGGCGGCAATGCCGTCCTGCACGGCGATGCCTTCGACGAGGCCTATGCCAAGGCGCGCGAGCTGGAACAGGCCGAGGGCCTGACGTTCGTCCATCCCTTCGACGATCCGGACGTGATCGCGGGGCAGGGCACGGTCGGCCTCGAAATTCTGCGCCAGCATCCCGATCCGATCGAAGCGATCTTCGTCCCCATCGGTGGCGGCGGGCTCGCGGCGGGTGTCGCGGCGTTCGTGAAATTCCTGAGCCCGACAACGAAGGTCATCGGCGTCGAACCTGTGGATGCCGCATGCATGGCCGCGGCCGTGCGCGAAAAGCAGATCGTCACGCTCGATCAGGTGGACCTGTTCGCCGATGGCGTTGCCGTGCGGCGCGCGGGTGAGGAAACCTATCGCCTGTGCAGCACGCTTCTCGATGAGATCATCACCGTCGACATCGACGGCATGTGCGCGGCCATCAAGGACATCTTCGACGATACGCGCGCGGTGGCCGAGCCCTCGGGCGCTCTGAGCCTCGCGGGGCTGAAGATCTATGCCGAGCGTAAAGGCGCGGATGCTGGCGCGCTCATCGCCGTCAACAGCGGGGCGAACCTGAACTTCGATCGTCTGCGCACGATCGCCGATCGCGCCGAGGTCGGCGAGCATCGCGAGGCGCTGCTGGCGGTGACGCTCCCCGAACGGCCGGGCGCCTATCGCGGGTTCATCCGCACGCTTCAGGGGCGCGGCATCACCGAGTTCAACTATCGCTATGCGGACGCCTCGACGCCCGCGCAGATCTTCGCCGGTATCGCGCTCCATCGCGGTGAGGCGGAGAAGAACGAGCTGATCGCGCGCCTCAAGTCCGAGGGCTATCCGGTGCTCGACATGAGCGACAACGAGATGGCCAAGGAGCATGTGCGCTACATGGTCGGCGGGCGCGCGCCGGGGCTGACGGACGAGCTCATCTACCGCTTCGAGTTTCCCGAGCGGCCGGGCGCGCTGCTGAGGTTCCTGGAGAGCCTGGCGCCGGAGTGGAACATCTCGCTTTTCCACTACCGCAATCATGGCGCGGACTACGGGCGCATTCTGGCGGGTATCCAGGTGGCGCCCGAGGCGCGCGGACAGCTCGCCGCGCGGCTCGATGCGCTCGGCTATCCCTACTGGGACGAGACTGGAAATCCGGCCTATCGCCTGTTTCTTTCGGGCGACTACGAGGCCGCCGGCGGGGGCTGATGCGCGTGTGGCAGTGGTGATCGCGCCGCCGTCCCGCGACCCTGCGCGCTTTCGCCGCCTTTGCGGCCTTCTGACGGCCATCACGCTTTCTTGACACCCCCAGGGGGCGTATCTATGGTCCCCCCGCGCAGTTGGAAGCGGCCGCGCCCCGGTCCTCGGGGCGTGTCGGGGCAGCCATCATGTCGATCGACGGCAACAAGCAACCCGATCCGAAAGGCGAGATTTCGCCCGACGATCGCGAGGCTCTGAGGCGGCGATCGGAAGCGATCGGCGAGCGTCTCGGCGAGGTCAAACGCGAGCGCGACGCGGCACGGCGGCCCTCGAGGCCCTCGGCTGCAGGGCGCGGGTTGCGGGCTTCGGCTGAGCTGATCGGCGGCATCGTGGCCGGCGGTCTGATCGGTTGGTATCTGGACAAGTGGCTCGGCACTGAAAAGCCGGTCATGTTTGTCCTGTTCTTTTTGCTGGGCGCTGCCGCGGGCATCCTGAATGTGATCAGGGTCGCGATGCGCGAGAAGACGCCGCCGGCGCCGTCCGTTCCGGACGACGACGAGGACGAGAACAGGTAAGGGGCACGGGCACGTGGCTGCTGGCGCTGACGGGGTACATAGTCCAATCGCGCAGTTCGAGATCAAGGATCTCGTTCCGCTGAGGCTCTTCGGCTTCGATACATCCTTCACGAATTCCGCGCTGTTCATGGTCATCGCGGTGGGGCTGATCTCGGCTTTCCTCATCATGTCCATGCGCGGGCGCTCGCTCGTGCCGACGCGGATGCAGTCGGTCGCCGAGGTGCTCTACGAATTCGTAGCGAACACGGTCCGTGACAACGTCGGCCAGGAGGGCATGAAGTTCTTCCCGCTGGTCTTCTCGCTCTTCATTTTCGTGCTCGTCTGCAACCTGATCGGCATGGTGCCGGGCTCGTTCACTGTTACGAGCCACCTCGTCGTGACCGCGGCGCTGGCACTGCTCGTGATCGGCATCGTGATCGTCTACGGCGTCGCGACGCAGGGAACGCACTTCCTCAAGCTCTTCGTGCCCGACGTGCCGGCACCGCTTCTGGTGCTCATGGTGCCGATCGAGGTCATCTCGTTCCTCTCGCGGCCGCTGAGCCTTTCGGTGCGTCTCTTCGCCAACATGCTGGCGGGGCATATCGCGCTCAAGATCTTCGCGGGGTTCGTCGGCTCGCTGCTCGCGGCGGGCGTCTGGGGCATCCTCTCGCCGCTGCCGCTCTTCCTCACGGTCGCGCTGACCGCGCTCGAAGTGCTCGTCGCGGTTCTGCAGGCTTACGTCTTCGCGGTGCTGACCTGCGTTTATCTCAATGACGCGGTACATGGAGCCCACCACTAACGGGCTCACAGCATCAACCAATCCACCTACACACACGATCAACCCAGGGAGATCATCATGGATCCAGTGGCAGCAAAGTACATCGGTGCAGGCATCGCTTGCCTCGGCATGGCGGGCGCGGGCATCGGCCTCGGCAACCTGTTCGGCCAGTTCCTTTCGGGCGCACTGCGCAATCCGTCGGCGGCTGACGGCCAGCGCGGCACGCTGCTCCTCGGCTTCGCACTGACGGAAGCGCTCGGCATCTTCTCGCTGCTGATCGCGCTCCTCCTCCTCTTCGTGGTCTGATCGCACGCGATCCGATTGCGGGTTGAGACGCGGCAACCTCATGTTGCCGCACCGCGTATCCGGGCATCGGTCAAGGCCGATGCCGAACTGACGGCAGGGGCGCAATGTCCATGTTGCTTCTCGGGGCGGTCGCAGTGACGACCGGCGAATTCATTCCGAGCGCGGCTGCGCCGGATGTGTTTCCGCCGTTCGATCCCGCGACGTTCGCCAAACAGCTCTTCTGGCTCGCACTGAGCTTCGGGGCGCTCTACTTCCTGATGGCGCGGGTCGCATTGCCGCGCATCGGCGAGGTCATCGAAGAGCGCCGCGATCGCATCCAGCGCGATCTCGACGAGGCGGCGCGCCTCACGGCGGAGACGGATGCGGCGCTCAAGGCCTACGAGCAGTCGCTTGCCGACGCGCGCGGCAAGGCGCAGGGCCTCGCGAAGGAAACCCGCGACAAGCTCACGGCCGAGACCGACGCCGAGCGCCATCGTGTCGAAGGTGAGCTCAACGCGAAGCTTGCGGAGACCGAGAAGCGCATTGCGGAGACGAAGTCGCGGGCGCTTGCGAGCGTCGACGAGATCGCAGCCAGCACGGCAACCGATATCGTGTCGATGTTGACCGGCAAGGGTGTCACGGTGGACGAAGTCCGCCAGACGCTTGCCAAGGTCAAGGCAGGCTGAGGCCGGAAACAGGGAAGCAGCAGAGATGTTCTTTACGCCTGATTTCTGGGTCGCCGTATCGTTCCTCGCCTTCGTCGGCATCCTCGTCAAGATGGGCGTCCCTTCGCTGATCACGAAGGCGCTCGACGACCGCGCCGATGCCGTGCGCAAGGAGCTCGATCAGGCGCGGCGCCTGCGCGAGGAAGCGCAGGATCTGCTCGCGGACTACCAGCGCAAGCAGCGCGCTGCCGACGATGAGGCGAAGGCCATCATCGAGCAGGCGCGCCGCGAGGCCGAGACGATGAAGGCCGAGAGCGCGAAGAGCCTCAAGGAGCAGCTCGAGCGTCGCACGCGTCTCGCCGAGGAAAAGATCGCGCGCGCCGAGGCTCAGGCTGTCAGCGAAGTGCGGGCCGCGGCTGTCGACGTTGCGATGTCGGCGGCGGAGAGCCTCATCGGCGACAAACTCAAGGGCGATGGCGGCGCCGATCTGCTGAACCGCTCGATCCGCGATCTCAAGGGCAAGTTGAACTGAGATTTGGTTCAAGCGCCGTGTCAGAACGAATTCGGGGCGCCCATCGGGCGCCCCGTTTGTATTAGAGTTAAACGCGGCAGGGGCGGCCGACGAACCGGCAGGTCGTCCGCTTGCTGGACTTCCAGCAGATGTCGCGTGAAGCGCGTGCGCGGCTCACCGAGGCATATCGAGCGCCGAGCCGGCGCGAGACACTCGCCCGCCAGGCGTTGCGGGCGCTGACACGCGCGCCAATGGCTGTGATCGAGGTCTTGCCCGTGGCGGACACGACCGCACGTGAGCACACCTGTGCGTTGGCGGCGCTGCTTGCCGAGATGGCCATGGCGAGCGCCCCAGCGACGCCGAATGCGAACTTCCTGATCATGAGCGTTCTCCCTCGCTGATCCACTGTCGATGGGCCGCAAGGAAACACTCAGAACGCGCGAAATCTTGACCTTGCGATGAAGGTGCATTCATCCGTTCGAGATGCACCGAGGCGTGCGCGGTGGCGTCGTTCAGCGGCTTAGAATTTTAAGCACCTGCTCGTGGAGTGCTGGATCACCGGCCGCGAGGATGCGGCCGCCGTTGGTCGCAGGCTCGCCCTCCCATGTGGTGATGCGCCCGCCGGCCCTTTCGATGATCGGAATGAGTGCGGCGACGTCGTGAGGCTTGAGGCCCGTCTCGATGAGTAGATCGGTGTGGCCGCCGGCGAGCAGGCAATAGCCGTAGCAGTCGCCGCCGTATCGCGTCAGGCGTGCGCGCCCTGCGATCTCGAAGAACTTCTTGCGGTCCTCCTCGCCAATGAGGTTCGGACTGGTGGTCGTCAGAATGGCGTGCTGGAGCTTGGGGCAGGCGCGTGTGCGGACGCGACGCGTGCGCCCGTCCGCCGTGCGCCAATGCGTTGCCGAGCGGCTCGTCCACACCCGCTCGCCGGTGAAGGGCTGATTCATCAGGCCGAGGACCGGCGTTTCGTCATCGAGCAGGCCGATGAGCGTGCCCCAGAGCGGGCTGCCCATGATGAATGCCTTGGTGCCGTCGATCGGGTCGATAAGCCAGCGCAGAGTGCTGGAGCCGTCGCCTGAGCGGCTGCCATGCTCCTCGCCGACGACGCTGTGAGAGGGATGGTTGCTCTGCAGGTAGCGGCTGATCACGCGTTCGGCGTCCCGGTCAGCGGCCGTGACGGGATCGAACCCGAGCGCGCTCCCTTTGTCCTCGACGGCTATAGGCCGGCGAAAGCGGCGCAGAATGACGGCGCCGGAAAGGTCGGCAAGCGTGTGTGCGGTTTCGAGCAGCGTGGCGAAGGTGGGGGCGGGCGACTTCATGGGCGGCATCACACTTGTTCTAATGGGGATGGACCGTGCACGGAGGCGTGTGGTTTTTTGATCAATGCTCAGTGCGATGATATGTGACGGATTTGACGCAGGCTTTATTAACAATCGTCTATCCGCAAGCGTCTGCTGTGTTGACGATTGCCGAATCGGCAGTCTGAAGGCATGCTCAAAATCGTAGCTGCGATGACGATCTGTCGTTGCTATTGCCCACTTCGGGCGTTTCCTCCCTAGACTTGGGCCGTTCATCTGGTGAGCGGCCCCTTTGTTCTGCCAGCACGGCTTCTACCGGCGATTCAGCGTCCGTATATGACGCGTTTGCCCGCTGGCCACGACACCCGAAATCCGAACTCGTTCTGGCGCTCCTCGTCCGGCTGGATCAGCGCCTCCCACGCCAGCACGCCGCGCTTGTCGTCGACGTCACGCCGCGTCGGCGGCGTCTTGCCGGTCAGCTCCACCTTGATGTCCTGCTGCCGCGACGTCGGGATGTTGTCTTGCACCGAGATTGCGATCGCGCGCTCGTGCAGGTTCTTGACCGAGACGCGAAAGGCGCGCGTATCGGTCTGCTGGGACGAGATGAGCCCCGTCTCGCCGCGCTTGTCTTCCACGGTCGTATATCTGACGCGGACGGAATCGTCGGCGCCGAAGCCGATCTCCTCCTCCTGTCCGGGTGCCATCAGCGGCAGCCTGCCGGTGCCGACGTAGGTCCCATCGCGGAAGAGCGCGATCGTGCCGGGGAGGTAGGCCGACGTCTTCGGTGCGATGAGCTTCGCGTAGAGATAGGCTTGAGGGCGCAAGCGCGGCACGGTGCGCACGACAAGCGTCGGCTCGATGGTCGCCTGATCGATCAGCACGCGCTTGACCTCGCCGGTAGCAAGGATGGTCGTGCGGCCGGGAATATCGAAGCGGGCCTGGAAGGTGGAGATGTCGGCGTTTGCCTGCTGCTCGCCGACCGCGAACTCCTCATCCTGCTTTTTCTCCGCGGGGCCGGCCTCAGCCGGTCTGCTGCTTGCATCGAGGCCCGATCGGCGTTCGCGCGCGGCCTGCGGGGCCGGTGACGGTGCGCTTGCGACGGGGCGCGGCGGCGGCGCTTCAGGAACGAAATCGATGGTCGTCGTATCGAGGCTCGGTGCCGAAGCGCCGTTCGTCGGCCGGGCCGTCGAGAGCGTCAAAGCGACGTCCCGCCAATCCTCGCCCGAGCGCTGCTGCACGGCGGCGCGTCTGATGAGCACGAGGCTCGGGGCGACATTGCGCGCACCGGTCATCAGCCGTGCATCGTACAGAGATTGCCAGGATGCTGCGGGCACCTGATAGCGCAGCAGCAGGTTCGCCTCGAGTGCGGCGACGGCCGTGATATTCACGCGAACTTCCGTGCGCGCGTCTTCCACCGGCGCAAGGTCGGACAGTGCCCGCTCGAGATCGGTGATGCGATGATCGAGCTCGCGCACCTTGAGGCCCGCGGCGAGCCGTGCTTTCTCGGCCTCGGCCAGCCGGCTGCCGATCAACGCGAAAATATCGCCCCATTCCTCGCGCTTTTCGGTGTTTTCCGGTGGTTTCGCCGTGGGGCGCGACGGGAGCGCCACCAACCCCTCGATGAAGCGCTTCTGCGCTTCGGCGGCCTCCACCTCCGCTGCGATGAGTGCGCGCTCGTCTTGCAGCTTCTCGATGGCTTCCTCGAGCCTGCGCCGCTCGCTCTTGCTGACCGCAGGATCGAGACGCGGGATCTCGACGCGGCGCGTGTCGACGGAGCCGATATCGAGGCGGCCGGTGCTGCGGCCCTCGATCCGGATCGAACCTTCGATCGCTTGCGCAGGCAGATCCTTGAAGACGATGACATGCTCGCCCGGCTCGATCTTGAGCTGAGCCGTGCGCGTCACCTCGGCGCCGCGCGAGAAGACGGTCACCGCCGTGATCGTCGACGTCCCCGCTATATCCGCTGCTGCGAGCGGTGTGGTCGAGAGTGCGATGACGGCCGCCATCAGCGCCAGCCACCGAACGTCGGTACGCATTACCAGATCTCCAGTGCGCATATTCCGGTCGCCGGCATTCTCAGACGACCGGGCAAGCGCCGCCGTCGATGTTGATGGCGGTGCCGGTGATGTAGCTGCCGGCGTCGGAAGCGAGGAACAGCACCATGTTGGCGAATTCCTCTGCCGTGCCGACGCGTCCAAGCGGGATGTCTTTGCCCATTTCCTCGTAGTAGGCGGCGAGGCTGCGGCCCTTGTTCTCGTGCGCGTGGCGCTGCACCCACTGATCGCTCTCGATGCGCCCGACGAGGACGGCATTGACGAGGATGTTGTGAGGGGCGCCCTCGCCCGCGAGGACTTTGGTCAGGGCCATGCCGGCTGCGCGCGAGACGGCGGTCGGCGCTCGCCCGCCGGCTGGTGCCTTGGCGCTCGTATTGAGGACGTTGATGACGCGGCCGTAACTGCGCGCCTTCATGCTTGGGAAGGCGAGGCGGCAGAGCCGGATGGCGGCGAAGAGCTTGAGATCGAGATCGGCCTGCCAGACTTCGTCCGTGATGGTCTCGAACTGGCCCGTCTTCGAGGTGCCGGCATTGTTCACCAGCACGTCGAGGCCCCCGAGCGCCTTCTCGGCCTCGGCAAAGACGCGCGCGCAGTCCTCAGCTTTGCTCACGTCGCCGGCGATGACGGCGACTTTGCCGCCGCCGAGCTTGGCCAGCTCCGCTTTGGCGGCGTCCAGGCTCTGTTGATTGCGGGCAACAATGGCCACGTTGCCGCCTGCCGCCATAAAGGCCTTGGCGATGGCCAGTCCGATGCCTTTGCTGGCCCCGGTGACGAGCGCATTCCGGCCGGTCATTTTGAGCTGCACGGCTGTCTCTCTCCCCGTAAGTCCCTGATCTGCTGCGGCCGAACACTACGCTGGGGCGTCCAGTAAAGGAAGCGGCCTTGTCACGGGGGATTGAAGTTCCGACATGGAGAACAAATGCCGAATTGTCGCCCTGGATCCCGTGCTATAAGGCCCTGTCATGTCAGCGAATCAGGTGAAAATGAGTGGGTTCCCGGCCGAGGACGACGACGAGCCGCCGTTCGACCTCCCCATGGCGCCAAATGCGTCCCCCCCGAGGTCCGAGACCCCGGCGCGGTTGAGCGTTTCCGAGCGTGCGGCCGCGCAGGCCGTAGTGCCGTATCTCGATGGCCTCAATCCGGAGCAGCGGCGGGCCGTCGAGGCGACCGAGGGGCCGGTGCTGGTGCTCGCCGGTGCCGGCGTCGGCAAAACGCGGGTTCTTACAACTCGTATTGCCCACATCCTCGCGAGCCGGAAGGCCTTCCCCTCCCAGGTTCTCGCCGTGACCTTCACGAACAAGGCTGCCCGCGAAATGAAGGAGCGCATCGGCACGCTCATCGGCGGTGCCGTCGAGGGTATGCCGTGGCTCGGTACGTTCCATGCGATCGGCGTGAAGATCCTGCGCCGTCATGCCGAGCTCGTCGGCCTCAAGGACGGCTTCACGATCCTCGACGTGGACGACCAGATCCGTCTCATCAAGCAAGTTATCGAGGCCGAGGGGCTCGACAAGGACCGCTGGCCGGCGCGTCAGCTCGCCGCGATGATCGACAACTGGAAGAACAAGGGACTGACGCCGGACAAAGTCAGTACGGGCGATGCGCAGGCGTTCGCTGGGATCGGCGCGAAGCTCTATGCGGCGTATCAGCAGCGTCTCAAGGAACTCAACGCCGTTGATTTCGGCGACCTCCTGCTCGAGACACTGAGACTGTTCCGCGAGCACCCGGATGTGCTCGCCGACTATCAGCGCCGCTTCCGTTACATCCTCGTCGACGAGTACCAGGACACCAACGTTGTCCAGTACCAGTGGCTGCGCTTGATCGCGCAGGTGAAGGGCGGACAGCCGAACCTCTGCTGCGTCGGCGACGACGATCAGTCGATCTACGGCTGGCGCGGTGCCGAGGTCGACAACATCCTCCGCTTCGAGAAGGATTTTCCAGGCGCCGTCGTCATCCGCCTCGAACGCAACTACCGCTCGACGGGCCACATTC
>JAEYPL010000153.1 GCA_023410905.1 Pseudomonadota bacterium | reverse complement strand
CTATCATGGCGAAGTCGGCGGATGCATTCCGCACGATCAGCGAGGTATCCACCGAGCTGGACGTGCCTAAGCACGTTTTGCGTTTCTGGGAGCAGCGCTTCAAGCAGCTCAAGCCGCTGAAGCGAGGCGGGGGCCGGCGCTTCTATCGGCCCGAAGATGTCGAGCTCATCAAAGGTATCAAAGCTCTGCTCAACCGCGACGCCTACACGATCCGCGGCGTCCAGCGCATTCTCAAGGAGCAGGGCGTCGAGATCGTCAAGCAGCTCGCAGCGGGTGATGCTACGGCGCTGACGGCGGTTGTCACGGCCGACGAGAAGGCCGCCAGTCCTGCGGCGGCGCCAAGCAAGCGCCGCGCCGGAAGTGTGAGCAAATCACTCCATTCGGGTGGTAAAGCGCCGCCTGCGGACCGGGATGTGGTCGCAGCTGCGATCTCCGAGCTCAGCGCGTGCCGGGCTCTGCTCGCTGGCGAGTCGCTACGCGCCAAGGCGCCATTGGGTGCCAGCGCGGTCAGCGGCCGGCGGTAGGCCCAAGTGACCGGGCGCGCCCGTCCTGATAAGGCGTTGCCCGGCGATACCCCCGGCGACACCCACATGTGGGTTGTCGATCTTGCCACGTCGGCTCCAGCGCTCGTGGCCATCGATCAAACACGTCGACTACTGACGGAGCCCGAACGTTTGCGCGCGGAGCGCGTGGTCGATGCGCGCCTGCGCGAACGCTGGATCGTCGCGCACACGGCGCTACATCTCGCACTCTCCAGCCATATCGGTCACCCCGTTCAATTCGAGCCTATCGGCGCCACGGCGAAACCGCGCGTCGTCGACTGGCATGGCGATTTCAGCCTCAGCCACAGCGGCTCGCTCGCTCTCATCGCGCTACGGGAGCACGGCCAAGTTGGGATCGATGCAGAAGTGCGCCGCACCGCGCGCCTCAGCGCCGAGCGGCGCCATCTGATCGAGGTGGCCGGTGCTGCGCTGCTGCCGGACAGTCCGCTCCCCTCTAGCGATCCCGAAATGAGCTTACTGGCAGCCTGGACGCGTCTCGAAGCGATCAGCAAGATGCGCGCGATGGGCATTGGTGCACTCCTCGAAGCGCTCGGCATTGTCGCGAAGAGCCCAGGCCCCGAAGCCGTCGCAGAGCGGGCGAAGGCGCTCGTCGCGGATGCAGCGCAACCCATTGGCCTCTGCACTATCGACGTCGCGCATCTCGATGCTGTCGCTTCTCTCGCAATGTCACCCCCGGCAGGCACGCCGCGCATTCACGACCTAGACCTCTCCGGGCACTGAACCGAGGGCTGCCTGTTACGCATGGGGCCATGGCACGCACGTTTGCGCCTGGAGCCCGCCCGGCGCGCCTGCTATTTCCAATCCTGAACAGGGATCGAACGCAGGAAGAGAGAACGATGAACGACGCCAGCCGCATTGCCACGGAACGCGCCATCACCGTCGAGGAGGCGATCCGCGGCCGCAAATCGACGCGCGCCTTCCTGAAGACCCCCGTACCTCGCGAGCTGATCGCGCGGATCCTGACGACGGCAGGCCGCGCACCCTCTGGCTCGAACATCCAGCCGTGGAAAGTCTATGTGGTCGACGGCGCCGCGCGCGACGCGCTGGTGGCGGATATCTGCCACCGCTATGACACGCTCGGCGAGGGCGAGCGCGAGTACGACTACTACCCGACCAAATGGTACGAGCCCTATCTGGCACGCCGCCGCGCGTGCGGCTGGGGCCTCTACAGCACCATGGGCATCACGCGCGAGGACAAGGCGGGCATGAACGCCCAGCGCCGCCAGAACTACGAGTTCTTCGGTGCGCCGACAGCCTTCATTTTCTCACTCGACCGCCAGCTCGAGAAAGGCTCGTGGCTCGACACGGGCATGTTCATTCAGTCGATCATGATCGCTGCGCGCCAGTTCGGCCTCGAGACCATCCCGCAGGCCGCACTCGCGAACTTCCACGAGGCTCTGCGCGCGCGCCTCAACGTGCCCGAGGATGAGATCATCATCTGCGGCATGGGCATCGGTTACCCCGATGTGGACGCCAAGGTGAACTCCTTCACCACGGATCGCGAGCCGCTCGAAAATTTCGTCACCTGGGTCGACGAGCTGACGCCGGTGAAGGGCTGAATCTTCTCCCTCTCCCCATTTCTTCAATGGGGAGAGGAGACTCAGCGGGCCTCGATTTTGTCGATGGATTGCTGGACCTGATCGCTCGTCAGCGTCCAATCGTTATCCAGTTCGGCGACAACCGTCCGCATAAAGGGCTCCGAGAGCCGGATCGCGCGCGGACCGTCACCCAGATGGTCAAAAAGGATCGCGAGAGCAAGCTGCTGTGGGCTCTCGCCCTCGTACGTCCATTCGAAGCCCCAGGTGGTGAACTGCTTGATCTCATAGTGCTCGGATAGCGGCGCACCATCGACCTGCACGACCAGACCGTCGAACTCCCGCGCCCCGCTGTACGTCTTCATCCACTTGCTCCGCTTCGATCCCACCTGAACGTCTGATATGTCACAACCAGATCAGAGCGCAACAACCAGCCGCGGTAAAAGACGCCCCGCGATCGACCCCGACGGAACGAGGCCCGCAGGCACCGCCCCCATGCGCTCATAGAACGGCACGGCGCCGGGATCGGCGTCGATGGTCATGCGCCTTCCGCCGGCATCGCGCGCAGTCCTCACGGCCCAGTCGAAAAGTATGCGGCCGTATCCGCGTCCGATCTCCTCGGGCTCAACAAAGAGCTTCACCAAGTCGGCATCCGACCCCTCGATGGCTACCTGACAGATCCCGACGCGCCTCCCCTCGCGCTCAGCAACGCAGGCCGCAGTCCGTCCGAGGTCCTCCGGAGTAAGGGTCAACTCACGGCGACAGGCTTCCAGGAAGGCCGCGTCATAGCCCCAGAGGGCCTTCGAGCGCAGGCAGAGTTCAGTGAGCGCCTCCAG
>JAEYPL010000150.1 GCA_023410905.1 Pseudomonadota bacterium | reverse complement strand
GCGCCGCGGCCCGCTTCTGTGCTTCGGCCATGGTCCGCTTGAGGTCGGCGAAGTAGGGCAGATGCTCCACCTCGATGGCGTGGCGCGGCGTATCCTTGAAGTTCGTCCGCACCCAGGCCTTGCGCTGCTCGATCTCGGCCAGCATACCGTCCTTGTCCGGAAAGGCGGCGCGGCCCGCTTCGTGCTCGCGAATCCAGCGTGTCTGCCCCTCGCAGATCCAGTTCAGCGCCGTATCCGAGTTGAAGAAAGCGAGGAAGTAGAGGCCTTTCCAGTCGGGCGGCACGAGACGCATGTAGAGGTCGAGGCCGTTGTCCTTGATCGCGAGAATCTCCGGCGGCACGAAATCGAGGTCGATCTCGTAACCGGTCGCCGCGATCAGCGTGTCGAATTCCTCAGCTGTACCATCGACGAAATGGAGCGTCTTGCCGTCGATGCGCTCGATGCCGTTCTTCACGATCACGCGGCGATAGTGAATGTGATTGACGATGTTGGCATTCGACGTCGCGTGCACGCGCTTGGACGTCTCGGGAAAGCCGAGCCGCTTCATATCGCCCTGAATGACATACACGAGCGCCTTCAGCACGCGATTGCGCACGGCGGCCGGGATCCACGGCTTGTAGAAGGGCTGGATCGTGTCCCAGAAGGGCCGGCCGAAAGCGAGTTTCGGAATGATCAGCGCACTCGATCGCGCGACCAGTACCGTACGTTCGGCGCCGACCGCGAGGTCGCTTGCTATGTCGAGCGCGCTGTTGCCGACGCCGACCACGCACACGCGCTTCTTCACGAAGGGTGCCGGCTCCTTGTAGTCGTGCGAGTGCAGGTACTCGCCCTTGAAGCCGTCGCGGAACATCGCGACTTCGAGTGGCTTCGTCAGATGTCCGCTCGCGACGACGAGCGTGTCGTGCTCGAAGGTCTCACCGGTTTCACTCTTGAGCTGCCAGCGCGGCTTGTCGGCGCTGTAGGAAGGCGCAGGCCTCAGATCGACGATCTTCGTGTTGAACCGCACATGCTGCGTGATGCCGAAGTGCTCGCCGTAGTCCTTCAGGTACTTCGCCATGTCCCAATGCGATGGGAACGGCTGCACGTTCGGATCGAAGGGATAATCGGAGAAGCTCGTGAGGTCGCGCGCGGTGTTGATGTGCAGCGTGCGATAGGCCGAAGAGCGCTTGTTGTCGTTGTTGTAGACCCACATGCCGCCGACATGGCTGCCGATCTCGTAGAGAGTGACGTCCCAGCCCTCGTCCATCATGTGCTTGGCGCAGGTGAGGCCCGAGGCGCCCGCCCCGATGATCCCGATCGACTTCCGCTTCGACATGGCAATCCGGCTTCCGGTTCAAACCGTATGATTGTCCGGACGTTAGCGGCGGACCGTCAGGTTGTCATCCGCGCCGCGCGCATGGCGCCACGAAATCCATGCGTTCGCTCAAAGAACCTCGAACACCTCGTAGACGGTGAATTCCGGCTCGCGGCGCCCGACACCGACCGCGACGATCCGGTTCAACCAGTCATAATTCGGCGAAGCCGTCTCGAAGGTCATGGCGACCCGATGGTAGTAGTTGTCCCTCGGAACCAGTTCGCCGGCGGCAATGCGAGCCATGACCTCCGGCGTTCCGTGTCGCACGCCGCGATAGATGATCAGCAGAGGTTTTCCGTCATCGAGCTCGAGCAGCAGGCGCACGTCCGGTCGTACGGCGCCGTCACTGCCGGCGAGCAGCAGATCGACGCCACCCGGCACAATCTTCGCGCTGATCCGCTGCCCCTCAAATTGCCCCTTGCTGAGCAGGTCGATACGCCGCCGTCCCTGCGGCCCCTCGCCGAGCATGTAGGTTCCGGTGACGCCGATGGTCAGGTCGCCGATGTAGGCGGATTTCAGTTTGGGCATTTCCTGCATTCCCTGTCGTTTTGTTTGACGGAGGAGGCAGGAGACTAACTCATGAACGGCCTCACCCCACCTTCAGATACGCATATCCCTTCGATTGCAGGAAGGCGACTGTCGCCACGCCGGAGGGGACGATCTTGATGTACGGCAGCGTTTTGGCGCGCGCGAGATCGAGGCCCATGCGCTCGAACGTGATGCGGCACAGATAAACCTCGACGCCGTACTGGGCGAGCGCGGCCATGCGCTTCGCGTAGTCGGGATCGATTGCCGGCGCCTTCTCCCAGGGTGTGCCGGCAAGATCCGTGAGATGGAACTTGATGCCGGGCCCGTGCGCGACGATCACGATCTTGATCGCCATGGGATCGAATTCATGCGCCGAGAGGTGATTGTTGATGTTGCGCAGCATGGCGTCGTAGCGCGCGTTATCGCCGAAATCGCAGTGATAGAGGCACGCGATATCGGTGTCCTTCTTCAAGTCGCCGAACTTGAGCTCTGGCAGCGCTGCAGAAGCAGGGATCGCCCCCGTGAGTGCGACTGAGCCTGCGGCGAGGGCGCCAATGAGATGGCGGCGGTCGATGTCCGTCATGAGGGTTCCTCCGCTGGAAGCGCGTGAAGTCGAATACTACGCCCGTCATCCGACAGTGCGCGGATCACTTCTGCGTGCTGAAACGGAAGAGGACTACTGCGCTGCATCCCACCCCGGGCGGGCGTGAAAGTACTCTTCGCGCACGTAAGGGCCGCCACCCTGACCGGGGCGTGACGACATGAGCGTGAATTGATCGACCGAGAATGGCCAGGCCATCAGCGGCGGACGGGCACTCAGAAAGCGCGCCACCACCTCGGGCTTAGTATTTCTGAGGCGCGCAAGCGTGATGTGCGGCTTGAAGGCGCGCGTCTCGGGCGGCAGGCGGGCTGCACGGGCGGCGCGCTCGCTGGCGCGATAGAGTGCAGTGAGGGGCTCGGCTTCCGCGATGCCCGCATAGAGCGCGCGCGGCTCGCGTCCTCCGAACACGCCAAGGTCGGTGACGCGAAGCTCGAAGGGATCGAAGTCCACGCGGGCAAGCGCACTCACCAGCTCATCGGCTTCGAGATTACCGATGTCGCCGAAAAAGCGGATCGTGAGGTGCATGTCCTCGATCTCGACCCACTTGGCGCCGGGCAGGTTGCCGCGCACGAGGTCGAGTTGCGAGCGCACGATCTCGGGGATCTCAATGGCTGTGAAGAGGCGGGGCATTCTCGTCTCGTTCCGTCCGCTCTATGTGACGTATCACTTGCCTGCCGCCGCCGCATGCCTCTTTTTCACGCGCGCGATCAGCTCCTCGACGTGCGGCAGAATCCCCTCCACGATCACGTCGACACCCTTCGCGTTGGGATGGATGCTGTCGTCGAGGTTCAGCGCGGGATTGAGGATCACGCCTTCGAGGAAGAAGGGGTAGTAGAGCGTGTCGTGCTCGCGTGCGAGCCCGGGAAAGATGCGGTCGAAGGCGCTCGTGTACTCAGGCCCGTAGTTGCGCGGCGCCCGCATGCCCGTCAGCAGGATGTCCGCGCCCTTCGCCTTGATG
>JAEYPL010000109.1 GCA_023410905.1 Pseudomonadota bacterium | reverse complement strand
GAAATCGCCCATCCGGTACCAGAGAATGCTGTCCGGATTGGCCGCCTTGATCTCCAAAAATTGAGCCATGGATGGGGTGACGTCGCCGACAGGTGCGCGCGCGCCTTCATCCGCGTTCGGCGGTGCGGCATCCTGTCCGTCGCTCTCGCTGCTGCCGCTTTTCGCGCGCTTGGCCATTCCGTTGCCGCCCCCGGCTGCTCCCACCCCGACCACATGGTGCCCTGGTCGCCCCGACCACATGGAGCATGGTGCAGTGCGAGGCAAGTGGCGAGTTGTACACAGGGCGGCCGGGCCTTATCGTCAAAGGGAATTTAGACAGTCATCGCGTCGTACGACGAGCCGAGGGCCCTCGGGTTCGCGCGCGGACGCCAGAGACGGGGTACGCCCACATGGCCGCCGATACGCCTGCCATCAAGTTCACCGCTGAAGACGCGCTGCGCTTTCATTCCGAAGGCAAGCCCGGCAAGCTCGAGATCACACCGACCAAGCCGCTGACCACGCAGCGCGATCTCTCGCTCGCCTATTCGCCGGGCGTGGCCGTGCCGGTGCTTGCCATCGCCGAGGACAAGTCGCTCGCCTACGACTACACGAACAAGGGCAATCTCGTTGCCGTCGTCTCGAATGGCACGGCGATCCTCGGCCTCGGCAATCTCGGCGCGCAGGCCTCGAAGCCGGTCATGGAAGGCAAAGGCGCACTCTTCAAGCGCTTCGCCGATATCGACGCCATGGACCTGCTCGTCGACACGCAGGATGTCGATGCCTTCATCAATGCCGTGCGTTATCTGGGGCCGAGCTTCGGTGGCATCAATCTCGAGGATATCAAGGCGCCGGACTGCTTCGTCATCGAGGAGCGGCTCAAGGAGCTGCTCGACATTCCCGTCTTCCACGATGATCAACACGGGACGGCCATCATCGCCGCCGCCGGCCTGATCAATGCGCTGGAGCTCACCGACCGCAATATTTCGACTTTCAAGCTCGTCGTGAATGGCGCCGGGTCAGCGGGCATCGCCTGCCTCGATCTGCTCGTTGCCATGGGTATGCCGCGCGAGAACATCCTGCTCTGCGATACCAAAGGCGTGATCTACCAGGGCCGCAAGGACGGCATGAACCAGTGGAAGTCGACCTATGCCGTGAAGACGAAAGCGCGAACGCTCGATGATGCCATGAAGGGTGCGGATGCCGTCTTCGGTCTCTCGGCGAAGGGCGCAATCACGCAAGCCATGGTCAAGAGCATGGCGCCGAAGCCGATCATCTTCGCCATGGCCAATCCCGATCCCGAGATCACGCCGGAAGATGTGTACGAAGTGCGCCCGGATGCGATCATTGCGACGGGCCGTTCGGACTACCCGAACCAGATCAATAACGTCCTCGGCTTTCCCTTCATCTTCCGTGGTGCGCTCGATGTGCGTGCGCGCGAGATCAACACCGAGATGAAGATCGCGGCGGCGCGCGCGCTGGCTGCGCTGGCGCGCGAGGAGGTGCCCGATCAGGTGGCGGCCGCACTCTACGGGCGCCGTCCGACTTTCGGGCCGGAGTACATCATTCCGGCACCCTTCGATCCGCGGCTCATCACGTCCGTGCCGCCGGCTGTGGCGCGGGCGGCCGTTGAAAGCGGCGTCGCGCGCAAGGCACCTGCTGATCAGAGCGCATACATAGCTCGGCTGAAGGGACGTCTCGATCCCATGGCCGGCTGGCTGACCGCGACACTGGAAAAAGCGCGCAGCAATCCGAAGCGCATTGTCTTTGCCGAAGGTGAGGAGCCGGCGGTGATCCGCGCTGCCAATGCCTATCTCAATCAGGAATACGGGACGCCGCTGCTCATCGGCACGCTCGATACGGTGAAGGCGAATTTCAAGAACCTCGGGGTGCGTCTGAAGGACGAATTCCAGCTCTTCGACACGCGCCGTTCGCCCTACACGAACCAGTTCACGGACTACCTTTACGCGCGCCTGCAGCGGCACGGTTATCTGCGCCGCGACTGCGAGCGGCTCGTGCTCAACGAACGCAATGTGTTCGCGGCGCTCATGGTTGTGCATGGCTATGCCGATGCCATGGTCTCCGGCGTCACGCGCAACTGGAGCAGCGTCTTTCAGGACGTGCAACGTGTGATCGACCCGAAGCCGGGACGGCGGGTTGTCGGCGTATCGCTCGCGCTCTGTCGCGGGCGTGCCGTGCTCGTCGCCGATACGAGCGTCACGGACATGCCGACGGCTGAGCAGGTCGCCTATATCGCCATCGAGGCGGCACGGGCCGCGCGCAGCTTCGGCATGGAGCCGCGCGTCGCCATGATCGCCTACTCGAATTTCGGCCAGCCGCGCGGCGAGCGCTCGGACCAGATGATCGAGGCCGTGCGCATTCTCGATCAGCGCGGCGTCGATTTCGAGTACGACGGCGAGATGTCGGCGGACGTGGCGCTTAATCCGGAGCTGCGGCGCATGTATCCGTTCTGCCGGCTCACGGACACGGCCAACGTCCTCGTCATGCCTGCGTTCCATGCGGCGTCCATCTCGACGAAGATGCTCAAGGAGCTTGGCGGCGCGACCGTCCTCGGGCCGATCCTGACGGGCCTGTCGCATCCCGTGCAGATCTGCCAGCTCGGCGCCATGGACAACGACATTCTGCCCATGGCGGCGCTCGCCGCCTGCAACATTGGGGCATGAGACCTGCGCCAATTCCGGCGCTCTGGACATTCGCCAAGTCGCGTGCGAGCCGCTATAGGGGCGGGGCGCCCGGCAGGACGCGGACAACGTTACGGCATGGAGGCACGAATGAAGGTGGACGGGCCCGAGCTCGAAAAGTGTGCGGCGAACTTCGTGCCGTTGAGCCCGATCAGCTTCCTCAAGCGCGCCGATGCCTTCTTCGGAGAGCGGACAGCGGTCGTGCACGGCGCGCGACGCCTCTCGTATCATGATCTCTATGCGCGCTCGCGCCGGCTCGCGCACGCTCTGACCAAGGCAGGTATCGGCCGCGGCGATACGGTCGCGATCCTCGCCCCGAATGTCCCGGCCATGCTCGAAGCGCACTATGCCGTGCCCATGATCGGCGCCGTGCTGAACCCGATCAACATCCGCCTCGATCCGGCGGCGATCGCCTTCTGCCTGGAGCATGGCGAGGCCAAGATCTTCCTTGCCGATCGTGAGTTTCACGCCACCATCGCGCCAGCGCTCGATCTCATGGGCACCAAACGGCCCATCGTCATCGATATCGCGGATGAGGAGACCGCCGGTGCGCCGTCATTCGGCGGCATCGAATACGAGAGCTTCATTGCCGCAGGCGAACCCGACTTCGTCTACTCGGGTCCGATAGACGAGTGGGATGCGATCTGCCTGCTCTACACCTCGGGGACGACCGGCAACCCGAAGGGCGTCGTATTCTCGCATCGCGGCTGCTATCTCGGCGCGCTCGCCAATGCGCTGACCTTCAAGCTCGACAACGAGAGCCGCTATCTCTGGACGCTGCCGATGTTCCACTGCTCAGGGTGGACATATACCTGGGCGGTGACCGCGGCCGGCGGCACGCATGTATGCCTGCGGCGCGTCGAGCCCCAGCGCATTTTCGAGCTGATCGCAGCCGAGCGCGTCACGCATATGTGCGGCGCGCCTATCGTGCTCAACATGTTGATCCACGCGCCCGATGGTGTGAAGAAGCCGCTGCCCGTGCGCACGAAAGTGGCCACAGGTGGTGCGGCACCGCCGGCCATCGTGATCCAACGTATGGAGGCCATGGGCTTCGAAGTGCTGCACCTCTACGGCACGACCGAGAGCTATGGCCCGTCGACCTACTGCGCGCCTTATACCGAATGGCAGGGCTTCAGCGAGGACGAGCGTTATCGTCTCATGGCTCGGCAGGGCCTTCCTGTCGTGCTCGTCGAGGACATGATCGTCGCCGATCCGGAGATGATGCAACCCGTGCCGCGCGACGGCGAGACGATCGGCGAGATCATGCTGCGCGGAAACACCATCATGCGCGGCTATCTCAAGAACCCGGCGGCGACGGCCGAGTCCTTTGCCGGCGATTACTATCACTCCGGTGATCTCGCGGTATGGCACGCGGATGGCTACATCGAGGTGAAGGATCGCTCGAAGGATATCATCATCTCCGGTGGCGAGAACATCTCGTCTCTTGAGGTTGAAGAAGTCCTTTTTCGGCATCCGAAGGTGATGGAAGCCGCAGTCGTCGCCCGCCCTGACGAGAAGTGGGGCGAGACGCCTTGTGCGTTCGTCACGCTGCGGCCCGATGCCGGTGCGGTCACGGCTGAGGAGATCATCGCCTACTGCCGCGAGAACATGGCGCACTACAAGGCGCCGCGCACCATCGTGTTCGGTCCGCTGCCGAAGACGTCGACGGGCAAGATCCAGAAATTCGTCCTGCGCGATACGGCTGGGAAACTGTAGTGCAGAGGGCCTCAAGGAGCCCCTCTCCCTGCTCTTGCGGGGAGAGGGTTAGGG
>JAEYPL010000090.1 GCA_023410905.1 Pseudomonadota bacterium | reverse complement strand
GTTTTGCCCGAACCGCGGCCCCCGAGAATGAGCCACGTTTGCCAGGGCCGGCCGGCTTCTGTCGTAAGCGGAGCAAGCTGATCGTCACGAGCCCAGACCTGCCAATCGTGGGCGAGGCGGATGATTTCGGGCGCGGAGAGCGTGGAGAGGGTTGCGTCACGCTCGGCGTCAGGCAGGCCGGACAAGTCGAGCAAGACGCTCCGCAACTTCTCCGCGGAAACGCTCCGCCTCGTCGGCGAGCTGGCGTTCGGCGTTTTGGGCGGCTTGGCTGGAAGCGGGGCTTGCGGATCCGGGGAGGCGCTCGAGGTCAGCTTCGATCTCCGTCACGCGGCTGAGGTTGGCGATAAGGGCGCCGATGGCGCGGGTGTCGCGTTCGTGGTCCGCGGCCGAGGTGTCGGAGTTGTCTTCCGCGGTGGCCATGTCGTGTGCCATGCGCCTTTCCATCTGCTTGAGCTTTGTGTCGATTGCCTTGTAGAGGCGGCGGACGAGTGCACGCCGGGCTTTCAGCGTCGTCGCTGGAGCGCTGGCGTCGCGTGGTTTGGGGGGCGTCCTGGAGGTCTGTTTCGGACCTGGTCCTTCGCGCGCGCCCTGCGTTCGCTGTCGACGCGGTGGCCAGCCCTCTTTCCGAGCGTGACCGGCGATCCGTTGCGTGGAGACGCCGCATTGTTCGGCAATGGCGGTAAGTGTCAGCGCGCCAGAGACGTACAAACGACGAATCTTCGGCCAGTCGGGTTGATCCGAGCCGGTCATGCGGAGCACCGAGATGTTGGAAGGGGGTGGGCTCGGGAAGGAGCCGGAACAGTGAAAGCCGCCGGAAGCGCCGGACACTTTTCACGTTATACTCAGTTTGTACCAAAACATCGTTGCGGTGTCAATAATTTATTCAGAGAATTGTCGGCGCACGCCTAGCAAAATCGGAGCAGTCGCGAAGATATACTTCCGAGGAACTGGCCAGTTTCTCACTGTTCAGAGGCGCGGGGATAAAAATGTGCGAAGGCTATTTCCACCCGGCGAGATGGCTCGGCCATTAGAGCGGTTTGACGGCATTCCATTAACCAGCCGGCAATCGTCAGCACCAAATTAAGCGATGCTTCAACATTCTCGTATTTCATGCGGTGTGATCCTCGAAGGCGTAATTGGGTGAGGCGTACGCCGATGCAGCCACTTTCCGACGCATCTCCGGGCCGCCGCTGGCTGCTGCCACGGCGTTGGCGCCGCGATGAAAGCGGCACGACGGCCATTGAATTTGCAATGGTGGCGGGACCGTTCCTGATGCTGCTTTTCGGCATCATGGGTGTCGGCCTGTTCTTCTTCACCACCTTCTCACTCGAGAATGCGGTCGAACGTACTGGGCGCCTGATCCGGACCGGCCAGGTCCAGGAAGGCGGGATGAACGGCCAGCAGTTCAAGGAGAAGGTCTGCGAAATTGTGCCGGGCTTCGTGGACTGCGTGAACAAGCTTCGCGTGAATGTCTTGAACTTTCCGGATTCAGAAGCAATCGGCCCCGGGACGATGGCGCAATGCCTTGATCAGGACGGCAATCTCAGCGACGTGACCTCATTCCAACCCGGCGAGCCTCAGCAGGTCGTGCTCATCTGGGTCTGCTACGAGTGGAGTCTCGCGTCGAAGATCCCGTATCTCAATCTCGGCAACATGGGCAATGGCTCGCGCCTCATTCAGGCCGCAACGACGTTCCGTACCGAGCCCGGCAGTTGGTAGGTGCATTGAGATGAGACAGTTCAGCACAAAAGTTCGTGGTGTGTTTGCGCGCTTGCGTCGCGATACCACGGGTGTCGCGGCGGTCGAGTTCGGCTTCATCGTGCCGATCATGTTCTTCCTGTTCGTGGGCACCATCGAGTTCAGCCAGGCGCTGACGGTGGACCGTCGTCTCACGCTCGCGGCGAGCTCGACGGCGGACTTGATCGCACAGGCGGATAGATCCGGCCTTACTGAAGCGCAGGTGGACAGAGACCTCAAGATCATCGAGCAGTTGATTGCGCCCTATGAGCTCGAGCGTCTCTACGTGAAGGTCATCAGCGTGATTGCGCAGGGGACGCCGGGAGCGCTCAATCCGACGGACTTCCGGGTCGACTGGTCGCGGGATAGCCAGGGCGGGACGCCTCATCCACGCGGGCAGGAATACCATGACATTCCCAATGGCCTGCTCGTCGGTGGGGAAAGCGTGATCGTCGGCGAAGCGACGTACAACTACACGCCGCTGATCTTCAACTACTTCATCGAGTCCGCTTTCAACATGACGGAGCGCTTTTATCTGAAGCCCCGCAACGTGATTTGCGTCCATCTGAAGCCGATCAACTGCGTGGATGGAAGTACGATGTCCTGACGCGCGCTTGAGCGAAGCAGAAACAAAAAGGCCCGCCGGGAGACCGGCGGGCCTTTGTGCTTGATAAGGTCGGTTCGATCAGCGCTTCGAGAACTGGAAGCTGCGACGGGCCTTGGCCTTGCCGTACTTCTTGCGCTCGACGATGCGGCTGTCGCGGGTCAGGAAGCCGCCCTTCTTGAGCACCGAGCGAAGCTCCGGCTCATAATGCGTGAGCGCCTTCGAAAGACCATGACGGACGGCACCGGCCTGACCTGAGAGGCCGCCGCCGGTCACCGTGGCGCGGATGTCGTACTGATCCATGCGCTCCGCTGCGACGAGCGGCTGCTTGAGGATCATCTGCAGGACGGGGCGTGCGAAATATGTCGTCACGTCCTTGTCGTTGATCGTGATCTTGCCGGCGCCGCGGGAGACCCACACGCGTGCGATGGCGTTCTTGCGCTTGCCGGTGGCGTACGCGCGGCCCTGGGCATCGAGCTTCTGGACGTGCACCGGTGCAGCGGCATCGGCCGACTGGCCGGTCAGGTTCCCGAGGTCCTCGAGCGACTTGGCATCTGCGGTCATGGCGTCAGACCCTCTTGTTCTTGGGATTGAGCGCGGCGATGTCGAGCTTGGTCGGCTGCTGCGCTTCATGTGGATGGGACGGGCCGGCGTAGACCTTGAGGTTGGTCATCAGACGGCGCTGAAGCGGCCCGCGTGCGAGCATGCGCTCGACGGCTTTGAAGACGACGCGCTCGGGGAACTTGCCCTCGATGATCTGGCGCGGTGATCGCGTCTTGAGGCCGCCGGGATAGCCCGTGTGCCACTCGTACTTCTTGTCTTCATACTTGTTGCCGGTGAAGACGACCTTCTCGGCATTGACGACGATGACGTTGTCACCCATGTCGACATGCGGCGTGTAGGTCGGCTTGTGCTTGCCCTTGAGGCGCGTGGCGATCAGTGCGGCGAGTCGACCGACGACGAGACCTTCGGCGTCGATGAGCACCCACTTCTTCTCCACTTCGCCGGGCTTGGCGCTGTACGTTTTCATGTGCTTGGCCCTTCGAGTGCGGCGCCCGGCCGGACGGCTTGCTGGCCGGCAGGCGTGGTCGCGAGAGTTCTGCTCGTTTCGTTCGGATCGATACCGCTGCGGGCGCGACCAGAACGAACACACGGCGCGATCCCGGTGAGGGGATCAAGCGCCGCGCGCATTCTTCTAGGCTGGGGAAAGCGCGCGGTCAATGGAATTTGCGGCGCCCGCCTCGAAAATATTCCAGTTAAATCAATCGCCTATCGCGACGGTATAATAATACCGTAATGGCGGTATCTATTTACCTCACTCTTTCGGGGCCGATACGATCGCATAAGTACCGGTCGCATGGGCGATCATTTCGCTGCCGCCGTCGGAAAAGAGCGCGACCTCCGAATAGGCGAGACGGCGGCCCACGCGCACGAGCCGGGCTTCCGCGATCACGTCGCGCGCAGGCGGCCGCGTGAGAAACGTGATGTTGAGATTGCTCGTGACGGATGGGATCGCTGCGGAACCAAGCCGGCCGATGAGCGCTACGTAGATCGAGAAGTCTGCGACCGTGAACATGGCGGGGCCGGATATCGTTCCGCCGTGGCGCGTGTTGCGTTCTGTGAGACGCATACGCACGCGGGCCGTATCGGGGCCGACGGATTCGATCTCCATCACGCGTCCTGACGCATGGATCTGTGGAAAGGATGCGTCGATCAGCTCGGTGACGGCAGTGACAGAAAGGTGACTGGGCTGTGGGGTATCAGTTGACATCCTTATTGGTGTCCCACTCTGGTGATCTGCTATAGGCACGTCGCCATTGAGGCCAAACTAGGCGAACGACGCAGCTTGAGATTTCGAACGAGGAGAAGCCCCATGCTTAGTAGGTTTGGAACTCTTGCCGCGTTTGCTTCGGCAGTGGCAATAGGTCTGATGTCGCTCATCGCTGCGCCCGCAGTCAACGCGCAGGATGCTTTCAATCAGCTCCAGCTCACCGATAAGCATATCCAAGGCTTCATCGCCGCGCAGGCGGATATTACTCAATTCATCGAGCGCAACCCCGCGCAGGAGGGCACGGCCCCGACGGACAAGCAGCAGGCGGAACTCGACACCATCGCGAGGAAGCACAGCTTCAAGGATTACACTGAGTACGATGACGTCGCGTACAATATTTCCGTGATCTTGAGCGGCATCGACCCGGATACGGGCAAGTACACCGACCCGATCGAGCTGATCAAGAAAGAGATCGCCGAGATCAACGCCGACACGCAGATCAATCCGGCCGAGAAGAAGCAGATGCTCGAGGAGCTGAACGACGCGCTGAAGAATACGCCGCCGGTCAAGTTCCCCAGCAATATCACGCTGGTTTCGAAGCATCGCGAGGCTCTGGAGAAGGCGCTCGGACAGCAGTAAGCTCGGCGCGAGCGGCGCCTGTCCAGCGCCACCGCGATCGCGCAAGGAATACCCGGATGCAGGATGGTGGATCGCCGACGGGCGCCCTGAAGGACAGCACCTCGCTCATAAGCGAGGTGCGCCATGATGCGATTGCCGTCCTGACCTTCACGCGATCCGAGGCGCGCAACAGCCTGAGCCTCGATATGCTCGACGCGCTGCAGTCGGCGATCGACCGTCTGTCCGGCGAGCGCGGGGTGAGCGCGATCGTGCTGGCGGCGACAGGCCCCGCGTTCTGCGCCGGTCATGATCTCAAGGAACTGACGAGCCATCGCGGCGACGCGGATGGCGGGCGCGGCTTCTATGCGCTGACCATGTCGCGCTGTGCGGCTGTGATGACGTCGATCATGCGCAGCCCAAAACCGTTCATCGCGGCCGTCGAGGGCGTAGCGACGGCGGCGGGTTGCCAGCTCGTCGCGACCTGCGATCTCGCGGTGGCCGGAGCGGCGGCGAAATTCGCGACGCCCGGCGTCGACATCGGGCTCTTCTGCTCGACACCGATGGTGGCGCTCACGCGCAACGTGCCGCGCAAGCGTGCGATGGAAATGCTGCTGACCGGCGAGATGCTCGGCGCGGAGCAGGCAGCGGCCTACGGTCTCGTCAATCGCGTGGTGGCGGAAGGCGAGGCGCTGGACGCCGCGATCGCGCTCGGTCGCATCATTGCGAGCAAATCACCGGCGACCATCCGGATCGGCAAGGAAGCGTTCTACGCTCAAGTCGAGAAGCCGGTGGCAGACGCTTATGCCTACGCGAGCGAGGTCATGGTGCGCAACATGATGCACCGGGATGCCGAGGAAGGCATCGGCGCGTTCGTCGAGAAGCGCCCACCCGCCTGGAAAGGTGACTGAAGTGATACCGCAGCGCGTGACACTCATTACGCTGGGCGTTGCTGACGTGGCGGCCTCGCGCCGCTTCTATGAGGACCTAGGCTTTCGCCCCGCGGAGTTCGATAGTGAGGAAGTGGCCTTCTTCGATATGACGAATGGTGTCGCCTTGGCGGTCTTCGGACGGGAAGCGCTAGCGGAAGATGCCAACGTGCCTGCCAATACTGCCAACAGCCCAGCCGGCATCTCACTCGCCATAAATCTAGATAGCGAGGTGGCGGTAGATCAGGCGCTGGCCGAGGTGGCGAGCAAAGGTGCACGGATCACGCAGCCGCCACGTAAGGTTTTCTGGGGCGGATACTCGGGGTATTTTGCCGATCCCGACGGCTATCTTTGGGAGATAGCCTACAATCCGCTGTGGTCCGTGGATGACCGCGGTCGAATGCAGCTTCCGCCGCCGAAGAGCCCCTGAGCGCGCATGAACCACGATCGCTACGACGACGCCTACATCGCGACGATCCTCAACGAAGCCAAAGTGATCGCGATCGTCGGGGCGTCGGCCAACACGAACCGGCCGAGCTACTTCGCCATGAAGTACCTGCTCGGCAAGGGCTTCCGCGTGATCCCGGTCAATCCTGGGCTCGTGGGGCAGGAGATCCTTGGGCAAAAGGTGCTGGCGAGTCTCGGCGAGATCGATGGCGCCGTGGACATGGTCGACATCTTCCGCAATTCGGAAGCGGCGCTTGGGATCGTGCGCGAGGCGATCGCGCTGAAAGAGAAGCTCGGGCTCAAGGTCATCTGGATGCAGCTTGCTGTCCGCAATGACGAGGCGGCGGCTGAAGCGGAGGCTGCCGGCATCAAGGTGGTGAT
>JAEYPL010000019.1 GCA_023410905.1 Pseudomonadota bacterium | reverse complement strand
AGTCGAGCAGAGACGAAAGTCGGTCATAGTGATCCGGTGGTCCCGCGTGGAAGGGCCATCGCTCAACGGATAAAAGGTACGCCGGGGATAACAGGCTGATGACGCCCAAGAGTCCATATCGACGGCGTCGTTTGGCACCTCGATGTCGGCTCATCACATCCTGGGGCTGGAGCAGGTCCCAAGGGTACGGCTGTTCGCCGTTTAAAGTGGTACGTGAGCTGGGTTCAGAACGTCGTGAGACAGTTCGGTGCCTATCTGCCGTGGGTGTCGGAGAATTGAGAGGATCTAACTCTAGTACGAGAGGACCGAGTTGGACGCACCTCTGGTGGACCTGTTGTCGCGCCAGCGGCACAGCAGGGTAGCTATGTGCGGACGGGATAACCGCTGAAAGCATCTAAGCGGGAACCCCACCTCGAAACAAGTTCTCCCTTGAGAGCCGTGGAAGACCACCACGTTGATAGGCCGGGTGTGTAAGTGCAGCAATGCATTGAGCTTACCGGTACTAATAGCTCGATCGGCTTGATTGCTCTCATTAAGCAATGCTCATCTAATGCCCACCTTGGGCAGGGCGGCTGGATAGTCGCCTGATGAGTGTGAGAACACGGAAAGATCAGAATTCTTCATCACGCCTTCGCTGACCTGGTGATTTTGGCGGGGTGGCTGCACCCGATCCCATTCCGAACTCGGCCGTGAAACGCCCCAGCGCCGATGGTACTTCGTCTCAAGACGCGGGAGAGTAGGTCGTTGCCAGGTCTGCCAAGGTGTGATGAAGAACAAATTCTATCGAGATCTCCTCCTTCCGGAGGCACGCTGACGGGCCGTCGATATTTCGGCGGCCCGTTTTGCGTCCGGGTATCCCAGCGGCTAAAATCGCTGGCAATCGGGATGGTGACGCGGGGTGGAGCAGCCCGGTAGCTCGTCAGGCTCATAACCTGAAGGTCATAGGTTCAAATCCTATCCCCGCAACCAAGTTCGAACCCGCCAGCTCTTCGAGCTGGCGGGTTTTTGCTTTTTGGCTATTTGCGCACGAGTAATCCTGGAAACTGCGTGATGCTGCCGCTGCTGACCTGCGACGTATCGTGCGCGGGCCATCGCGGTGTGCGATGCGCGCCATCTGATGCTCAGTGCTTCAACGCCTTTAGCACCTGAAGCCGGAGCTTCACGAAAAGCTCGTTCGTCGTCGCCTCCTCGAATACGCGCGGGCGCGGGAGATCTACGTCCAACATCTCGACGATTTGGCCCGGGCGCGCGCTCATGACGTAGATGCGATCGGAGATGAACACCGCCTCGTCGATGTCGTGCGTAATGAAAAGGACGGTCGGCGCGATATCGAGGCAGAGATCGAGCAGCAGCTTCTGCATTTCGAGGCGCGTTTGGTAATCGAGCGCGCCGAAGGGCTCATCCATCAGCAGAATGTTCGGCTCGTTGATGAGCACGCGCGCGATCTGCAAGCGTTGCCGCATGCCGCCCGAGAGCTGATACGGAAAGTGCTTCTCAAACCCCTTCAGCCCGACGATTTCGATGTAGCGCTCGGCTGCGGGCGTGAACACATCACGCGGCACGCCGCGCATGCGTGGTCCGAACACGACATTGTCGAGCACATTGAGCCAGGGATAAAGCTGCGGATGCTGGAACACGATGCCGCGATCCGCGCCCGGTGCCGTGATCGGCTTGCCACCGAGAAGAATGCTTCCCTCAGATGGTGTGTCGAAACCCGCGACCATGCGCAGGAGCGTGCTCTTGCCGCAGCCTGAAGGGCCGACGATCGACACGATTTCTGACGGCGCGATGGTGAGATCCACGTTTGACAAGGCGTGGATGGTGCCGCTCGGTCCTTCGAAGCGTCTATCGACGTCGGAGATGACGAGCGGCAGCGCTGCTGCGCGGGATTTTGTGGTCATCGTCATTGCTTACCGCGCCAATGCAGGACACGCCGCTCGATCATGAGCAGGATGCCTTCCAGAATGAGGCCGATGAGGCCGATGGTGAGAATGCCCACGAACACCAGCGGTATTCGGAAGAACGTCGTCGCATCGGTGATCAGATATCCGAGGCCGACCTGTGCCGCGATGAGCTCGGCCGCGACGACGAGGGCCCACGAGAGCGTCATCGCAATGCGCATGCCTGTGAGGATGTGCGGCAGCGATGCCGGCAGCACAACATGCGAGAAGATCTGCCGTCCCGTCAGCCCGAGCGACCGAGACGCGAGAATGAGATCACTCGGAATGCTCTTCACGCCGGCGGCCGTGTTGACGGTCAGGTAGAGAAACGCCGTCAGGAAGATCAGCGCCACCTTCGATCCTTCACCGATCCCGAAATAGAAGGTGAAGAGCGGTACGAGCGCGATCGGCGGGATCGGCCGCATGAACGTCAGAAACGGGCTGATCATCGCGTCGGCGAGGCGGCTCGAGCCGAGCCAGATGCCGAGCGGCACGCCAAGCAGAACCGCCAGCGCGAAGCCCGAAAGTGCGCGGCCCATGGACGCGAGAATCTGCACGTAGAACGGGCTGCCCGAATAGCCGCGTGTCACGAGCTCGCTCAGCGCTTCCCAGATCGCCTGCACAGGCGGAAACGTGTTCGTCTCCAGTAGGCCTGCTGCGCTGAGCCCACCCCAGAGTGCGAGCGCGAGAGCCACCACGGCCACGCTTACGGTGTGATAGAAACCGTCAGACTTCGTTTGCATGGGAATGAAAGAGTTCCAGCTTGAGCTGAAGGGGCGGATGCGCCCGCCCCTTCTTCATGCGGCCGATGCACTTGCGCATCAGCCCTTCTTCACCTTCTCCATGAACTGGGTCATGACATAGTCGTCGATGTTGATGGTCTTCTGCGCCAGGCCAAATTCATTCCCGAACTTGAGGAAGTCACTGAGCACGGTGTGGAGCTTGCTGCCCTTTGCCCAATAGGCCGGGCTCTTGGGATCGAGTGCATCCGTTGCCTGGAAGTGCACGAGATCCTTGATGATCGCATCGGCCTGCTCGCGCGCCATGCCGGTGAAGTCGAGCGTGTAGCGGATGGCCATCTCCGGATCCTGCTTCATCTTCGCAAGACCCTGGTTCCAGCCGTGCAGCAGGCGCACGATTGCGTCCGGATTCTGCTCGAGCCACTGCTTGCGTCCTGCCCAGTTGAGGAAGGACGGACCAGGATCGAGATCGGACATGCGCGTGATCTCGCGTCCGCCCGCCTTGATCATCGGTGTGACGAAGGGCTCCCACGTGTACACGCCGTCGACATCGCCGGCATTGAAGGCCGCGATCTGCTGCGTCGGCGTCATACCGACGAGCTGAGCGGCATCCTTTGCCATGCCGTTGTTCTGCAGCAGCTTCCACAGGCCGTAGTGCGCGTCCGAGCCCTGCACGGCCGCGATCTTCTTGCCCTGTAGATCCTTCACGCTCTTGATCGGGCTGTTCTTCGGTACGACCAGCGCCTGCAGTTTGTTGTAGTCCATGAAAACGGCGATCGACTGCAGGTCCTGGCCGTTCGCCTTTGCAATGAGGTACGCGCCCATGCCACCCCAGCCGAGATGCGACTGGCCGCCCGCAAGTGCTGCGAACTGAGAGGGGCCCGATGTGAACTTGATCAGATTGACGTCGAGACCGAGCTTCTCGAAGTATTTCTCGCGCAGCGCGATATAAACGGGGCCATTGAGAATCGGCAGCATGCCGGCATTGATGCGCAGCGTTGTCTGCGCACGCGCGATAACGCTTGGCGCGAGTACCGCACCGGTCGCGCCCAACGCCATCCCTTTGACGAGCGAACGCCGCGATACAGAAGACTTCGACATGGTTTCCTCCTGGTTCAACTGAGTTGGTTCTTGTTCCGGGTGCGGCTTCAGTGGCCGCCTTTGATCGGCTTCGTGGAAGGTTGTTCTGCACCGGCAGCGCCGAGCAGCTCTGCAACACGACGAGTGAGCGCTAACAGGCGCGGGGCGAGATCGGTTTCGATCAGGCGTGGCGGCAGCGTCGAAGCAAGGCCGCCGATGTTGAATGCGAGAACGCCGTAGGGCGAGTTCACATCGAGCGGCACGCCGAGCGAATGAATCTCCGGTACCCAGTCTCCGAGCGACGTGCAGTAGCCGCGCTCCGTGACATCGTGGATCGCCTGCTCGATGCCGCGGCGCACTTTCGGCCAAGCTGATGTGTCGCTGCGGCGGATTTCATCGAGCAGAGGTTTGCGATCAGTCTCATCGATGGCGGCGAGATAAGCGCGTCCGACGCTGGTCGTCGCGAGCGGAATGCGATCACCGATGTCGAGACCGAGCCCGAGACCGCTGGGGCTGCGCCGGAGCTCCAGATAGATCATGTTGAGCCCGTCGCGCGCGCAAAGCGCCACGCTCGCTCCGGCATAATCGGCAAGGTTCTGCATGAGCGGTCGCGCGACTTGGCGCACGTCGAACTTCGACAGCGACGCATAGCCGAGGGCGAGAGCGCCGGGCCCGAGCCGATAGCGGCCACTCGACGGATCGTGCGTGAGGTATCCGAGTCGGCTCAGCGTGTACGTCAGCCGCGAAATGGTGGCCTTGGAGAGTGACGTGCCGCGCGAGAGCTCGCCGTTCGACAGCGTCTCGTGCGCCGACGAGAACACCCGCAACACGCGGAGGCCGCGTTCCAGCGCCGCAACGAACTGGCGGTCATCGGCGGGAAGATCATCCACATCCCGCAGCAGCTCGATCGTGCGGCTCCGCCCCATTTGGTCTTCTCCCTGAATTTTTGCGCATTTGAGCAGTGCTCGCCTCGTACCGCAAGTCAAAATATATATTCTGCAATGCGGAACAATGACAGTCGGCAAGTTCCGCTCGAACGCGCGTGTGTGGTAGCCGCCGCGCGTGCGAAAGCGCGCTCGCGATTGAGCGACCAGAGCCGATGCTCCATCGAATTATTTATTGCGTGGCGGGAGCGCGCGCGGTCAGCGACGCGCGCTCAGTCCTGTTCGCGGAAGGCTTCCTCGCGGCTCTTGCGCAATGATGGAAGAGCCATCATCAGCAGCAACGCAAGGGTCACGCCGATCAACGTCGCGCTTAGCGGACGTGTCAGGAAGATCGAGAAGTCGCCGTCCGATAGCAGCAGCGTGCGGCGGAACTGTTCCTCCACCATCGGCCCGAGAATGAAGCCGAGCACGAGTGGTGCCGGTTCGCAGCCGATGCGGCGCAGGAAGTAGCCGAAGACGCCGAAGCCCGCCATCAGGAACACATCGAAGACGCGATAGTTGATGGAGTACACGCCGACGCAGCAGAACACGAGGATCGCGGGAAAGAGATAGGCATAAGGGATCTTGAGCAGCTTCACCCAGATGCCGACGAGCGGCAGGTTCAGCACCACGAGGATCATATTGCCGATCCACATGCTCACAATCATGCCCCAGAACAGCGAGGGCTGGTCGGTGAGGAATTTCGGCCCCGGCGTAATGCCGTGAATGGTCATCGCGGCGATCATGAGCGCCATGACGGCATTCGGTGGGATGCCGAGTGCGAGCATCGGGATGAAGCTCGCCTGGGCGCCGGCATTGTTTGCAGCTTCCGGACCAGCGACGCCCTCGATGGCGCCTTTGCCGAAGCGGGATGGATCCTTTGCGAGGCGTTTCTCGAGGCTGTAGGACGCAAATGATGAGACGAGTGCGCCGCCACCGGGCAGCACGCCGAGGATCGAGCCGAGAAGTGTGCCGCGCACTGTCGCCGGCGCTGCCTGTTTGACGTCGTCCTTCGTCGGCATGAGGCGCGTGATCTTGCCCGATGGCAGCTCGCGTGTGTGGCGGTCCGCCAGATTTGCGATGATCTCCGCCACGCCGAAGAGGCCCATGGCCACCACGACGAAATCGATGCCGTCGTAGATCTGCCGGATGCCGAACACGAAGCGCTGCTCGCCCGTCGTGACATCGGTGCCGACGAGGCCGAGCAGCATGCCAATCATGACCATGCCGATCGAGGCTATGATCGAGCCGGAGGCCAACACGACCGCCGCAATAAGGCCCATGACCATCAGCGCCGTGAATTCAGGTGGCCCGAACAGCAGCGCCATGCGCGACAGTGCGGGGGCGGCGACGGCAATGACGATTGTCGCGACGCAGCCAGCGAAAAATGACGCGAGCGCGGCGGTTGCGAGCGCAATGCCGGCGCGGCCCTGTCGCGCCATCTGATAGCCGTCGAGCGCCGTGACCACACTCGAAGATTCACCCGGCAGATTGACCAGGATCGCGGTGGTCGAGCCACCGTACTGCGCGCCGTAGAAGATACCGGCAAGCATGATGAGCGCGCCGGTCGGCTCAAGATGGAACGTGATGGGCAGCAGCATGGCGATCGTCGCCAGCGGCCCAATGCCCGGCAGCACGCCGATCAGCGTTCCGAAGAGCGCGCCCACGAAACAGTAGAAGAGGTTCTGCAGCGTGAGGGCGACGGAGAATCCCAGTGCGAGATTTGAAAACAAGTCCATCAGAAGGGCCACACCGGGATTTGCAGATTGAGGGCAACGGAGAAAAGCAGGTACGACATGATGGCCATGCCTGCGGCGATCACCGCGAGTAAGGTCCAGCTGAAGTTCTCACCCGACAGCGCGGCAGCGGCCGTCATGACCACAACGGTCAATGGGAGGCCGAGGTGCGGCAACAGCAGGCCGAAGCCGATCACCATGATCGTCACCAGAAAAAGCGGGCGCCACGCGATCTCGATGCGGTCCCCGTCGCCCGCGGGAGCCGCGCGATAGCCTTGCAGCATCAGCAGGCAGCCGACGCCGATGCAGCCGATGGCCAGCGCACGGGGCGTATAGCCGATGCCCATGTCAGCGGCTGTTCCGATCGTAAGATCGTTCCCCGCCCATACGGCGAGCGCGCCGAAGACGATGAAGAAAAGACCGGAGAGGTACTGCTGCTGTCGACCCATGCGTGATTGCTTCTTCAGTGACGGCGCGGGCGGTGCAGGACCACCCGCGCCCGGTGGATCACTTCTTGCCGAGGCCGGCAGCGCGGACGAGTTCACCGACGCGATTGTAGTCGGCCTCGAAGAAGGCCTTGAAGGTCGCTGCGTCCTGATAGGCGATGGGATACTTCTGACGCTCGAAAATCTCTTTGACCTTCGCGTCTTCAAGGGACGCCTTGCAGGCAGCACCGAGCTTTGCCTTAACGTCGGCTGGCGTTCCGGTCGGAACGTAGATGCTGTTGTAGTTTGTCACGACCACATCGAAACCAGCTTCGCGGAGGGTCGGGGTATCCTTGAAGGTATCGATGCGCTTCTCGGCATAGACAGCGATGGGAAACAGATCGTACTGCGGCACGAGATTGGCTTGGTCACTGTAAAGTTCAGTCGTGTTCGACATCATCGCCTGCACGGCATCTGCGGAGCCTTTGAAAGGCACGTGCTTCAGCTGGATGCCGGCCGCTTTTTCAAGCGCGAGCTTGGCGAGATGAGTGATGGAGCCAGGACCTGATGTGCCGTACGTGATCTTTCCAGGTTCGGCTTTCGCGGCGGAAATGAGATCGGCGACCGTGCGATATTTGCTCGACTTCGGTGCCATCAGCACGAGTGGCTGTTCGACGAGCTTGCAGATGGGATCGAAGCTGTTCTTGTCGTAGGTGAGCTTCATGCGGTGTGGCTGCGCGGCCGTCGGGCCGCTCGGTGAGATCAGAATGGTATAGCCATCGGCGGGCGCTGCTGCGGCTTCAGCGGTGCCGATCGTTCCGGCAGCACCATTGACGTTCTTGACGACCATTTGCTGACCGATTGCGCGGGAGAAGGCCTCTTGCATACCGCGCGCGACCAAGTCCGTCGCGCCGCCGGCCGGGAATGGCACGATTGCCGTGACGGGGCGCTCAGGATAGGCAGCCTGTGCTTGTGCGATAGTGAAGATGGCTGCGATCCCCGCGGCCAATGCGAGGGCCAGGTACTTTCTCATTCGGGCGTTCTCCTCTGGGGTCTTTTTTATTGTTCTGCTTTTTGCAGATGCGCATCCTTGCTGAACGGCGTGGAGGGCGCAAGCTGTCATGGCGCATGGCACCATGACAGCCGGAAGATCTTCCTACTGCACCTTCAAGCCTGCCTCAGTGAGCAAGGTGCCGTTCTTCTTGAACTCGGCGGCGATGAACGCGGATGCGGCTTTGCGGTCCATGAAGTCGATTGGCTGGCGCTGCTTGCCAAGGTTCTCGATGACCCCGGGATCCTGGAGCGCCGTGCGGCAAGCTGACTCGAGCTTGGCCATGATCGGCTCGGGCGTGCCCTTCGGTGCGAACATGGAATTCCAGATCGAGAACTGCAGATCGTAACCGGCTTCCTTCAGCGTCGGGATGTCCTTGTATGTCGGAATGCGATTGGCCGCGAAGATGCCGAGTGCCGTCAGATTGTATTGCGGCACGAGGTTCGGCTGATCAGTGAAGAGGTCCACCGTGTTCGTCATCAGGCCCTGCACGACATCCGCCGAGCCCTTGTAGGGTACATGCTTGATGTCGATGCCGGCCGCTTTCGCGAAAGCGATCATCGATACATGCGGAATGGTGCCGGGGCCGGTCGACCCATAAGGCATCTTGCCCGGTGCGGCTTTCGCGGCCTTCACGACATCGGCAATCGTTTTGTATTTGGAGTCCGGCGCGCCCATCATCACGACCGGGCTGTCGACGAGTTTACAGACCGTCTCGAAGCTGTCGTAGCTGTAGTCGAGCTTCATGCGGTGCGGTTGAAGCGTGATGGGGCCGATCGGGCTGACGAGAATTGTGTAGCCATCCGGCGCGGCACGCGCTGCTTCTGCCGTTCCGAGCGTGCCGGCCGCGCCGGGCGCGTTCTTTACGACAACCTGGCCGCCGAGCGCCTTCTGGAAGGCGTCCTGAATGCCGCGCGTCAGAAGATCCGTGGCGCCACCTGCTGTCCACGCGACGATGACGGTCACGGGACGCTCGGGATAAGCGGCCTGAGCCGAAGCGCCTGTGGCGATCAGCACTGGAGCCAGCGCGCTGAGAGCAATACGGGTGAGCCGCTTGAGGCGGAGCATATGTCTTTCCTCCTGGATGAGTGGCGCGCTATGGCGCCTTGCCGAACTGAGGCGAAACCCTAGTTGCGGGTCGCAGCCTCGTCAAAGAAGAATCTCGACTATCGGAATATTTGTTCCGCATGATGAAACTCATGGTGTTCGCGCATGTGCACAACGCGTTGCTTCAACCTCAGCCTTTCGCATGGAGATCGCGGAAATGATCGATGGTTCGCCGCACGCCTTCGCTCAATGGCGTAAGCGGCCTCGGTCCAATGACACGCTCAAGGGGCGCAACATCGAAGCCGGAAGTCGGCGAGATTCTCTCGGGGCCTTCAGCGCGCACGTCCTCTGTGGGCACGATGGCTCGAATGGCATCGATGATATCGGCGGTGCTTTCCACGTTGTCGGTCATGTCCGCGAGATGTGCGCCGTCCCATTCGGCTTCGACGACGCGCACGAACATCTCCGCGATGTCGTCGGCGAACTGGAAGCATGTCGCGGTTGTCCACGGGACGACGTAAGATTCGCCAATAGCCGCGGCACGCATAGCGCTCGTGACGGCGGAGGTTTCGCCCTGATCGCGACCGACGCCGTAGACGACATGCGGTCTCAGGCCGAACGAGGCGACGCCGAAATCCTCGGCATAGAGGCGTGCGATTTCCTCATCCGCGCGCTTGAAGACGCCGTAGAGATTTGCCGGCGCATTTGCAGCGCCGCGCGGCTTGGCGGCGACCGAGCTCGTGTAGACGACGCGCGCGCCGACGTGGCGCGCCGCTTCGAGGACGCCGACGTGCCCGACGACG
Source organism: Pseudomonadota bacterium (assembly GCA_023410905.1). Taxonomy (GTDB): domain Bacteria; phylum Pseudomonadota; class Alphaproteobacteria; order Rhizobiales; family Hyphomicrobiaceae. Next base: position 8,424 of record JAEYPL010000019.1, on the reverse strand, counting down.
TTCACCTTGGCCCCTGCGATCGGATTTGCCTTGCAGGCCGGGATCTGCAGCGCCGCAAGATGCAGGATCGTGTCAGCCGCATGTTGTTCTGCAATGCGAGACATGATTCCATCCGAGGTCAGATCGGCCGTCTCCCAGACGATGCCCGGAGGAGGCTGTCCCTGCGTCGCCTGGCGGAGGCGGGTTTCATCGCGCGCAATATCGATTGCCACGACTTTGCGGCCACGTGCGATCAGTTTTGGCAATATCCATGCGGATAAGAAGCCGGAAGCGCCGGTAACCACCACGGCTCTGTTGTTGCTTGTCATGGGCGTCCTCGTGTGCAATCACGCATCTCGTTGCGGATCGTATTGCACCTTTCGGGGTGAGAAATCCAGTATTCCGCAATGCGAAACAGTATTCGATGCCACTCTCATTCGGAGGCCAGCGGCGCACATGGTCAAGACCAACGAACTCGTCGTCAACGCCCTGGTCGAAGGAGGCATCACACATGCCTTCACGCTTCCCGGTCTCGGCATCACATGGTCATTGCCTGCCTTCAAGGCGCAGGAGAAGAAGCTCAACGTCGTGCTCACGCGCTCCGAGTGGATCGCGTCCGTCATGGCGCAGACGGCAGGGCGATTGCTGAGGCGGCCGTCGGTGCTCATGGGGCAGGGGCCGTGGATCACCACGATCGGCGGCATGGGTATTCTCGAGGCGCACTTCGCTGGTTCGCCGATGGTCGTGCTGACCGAGACGTCTGACTACGACGGTTATGGCCAGATGGGCGTCTATCAGACCATGACCGGCGATTATGCTGCCGCCGACGCCATGGCTTCGCTGAAGCCGATCACCAAGTACTGCACATACGCCACCGCGCCCCAGGAAGCTGTCTACGGTGTGCAGATGGCGATCAAGCACGCGAGCCTGCCGCGCATGGGGCCTGCTGCGGTTATCATGAAGACGCCGATGATCCGCGCAGAAGCGCCGGCCGACATGAAGCCCGTGCTCTATCCTTCGGCGGGCTATCATCGCTACACGCCGCCGCGTCCGGATGCTGCGGCCGTACGCAAACTCGCCGACATGCTCGCACGTGCCGAGCGGCCGCTCATCATTGCCGGCAACGGCGTGACGATGACCGAGTCTGGTCAGGCGCTTCAGGATCTCGCCATGGCGAGCGGCATTGCCGTTGCCACGAGCTACAACGGCAAGGGCGTCATCTCCGAGAAGGCGCCGATTGCAGTCGGCATGCTCGGTACGTGGGGGCACGCATGTGCGAACCGCGCCGTGGCTGCTGCTGATCTCATTGTCATGCTCGGTGCGAGCATGGGACCGGACTACACGCGCTTCCGCGATCCCGCGATGATCCGGCCTGGCGAGCAGGCGCTCGTGCAGGTGGACATCGATCCGCGCAATGCGGGCTGGGTCTATCCGGTCGATCACGCCATCACGGCAGACGTCGCCGATGTCATTGCGGAGCTTGCTAAGCTCGAGCTCGGTGCGGCGAAGAAGGCCGCGCGCCTCGCGCACATTGCTTCACTGCGCGACAAGTGGGACTTCGACCGCTTGCCCGCACTGAAAGCGGGACAAGGCAGCGTGCATCACGCCGACATCATCAGCGCCATGCAGGGCTTCATCGGCAAGGACGATCTCATCACGCTCGATGCCGGTGCGAACCGCATCTGGGCTACGTTCGGCCTCAGGAGCACGCATCCCCATCAGTTCCTCGTTGCGGGCGGTACGGGTGCCATGGGTTGGGGCGCGCCGGCTGCAGCCGCCGCCAAGCTCGTGCTGCCCAATCGCCGCGTGACCTGCCTTGCCGGTGACGGCGGTTTCATGATGACGCTGCAGACCATCACGACGTGCGTGCAGCAAAATCTCGACCTCGTGTACATCGTCGACAATAATGCCGGCCTCGGCATGGTGCGCGACAATCTCGGCGCGAATAAAATTGCCGTCGATTTTGCGGACTGCGATTTTGCGAAGATCTCCGAGGGTCTCGGCGGCCGTGGCCTGACCGTGACGCATCCCGGCGAGCTTCGCGACGCGATCGAGGAAGGTCATCGTATGAAGGGCCCCGTCGTCATCGACGTGAAGGTCGATCCCGAGGCAGGACACAAGGAAGCATCCGACCATGCGCCGATTTGAGAACCGTTCGGCCCTCATCACGGCAGCAGCGAGCGGCCTTGGCCTTGGCGTTGCGCAGCGTCTCGCATCGGAAGGCGCGCGCGTTGTCATCTGGGATCGCGATGCTAAATTGCTCGCTGATGCGATCAAGGAGGCGAGCGGCGCCGGCCTCGATATCAGCGGTCGCGCGCTCGACATGATGGACAAGCGCGCCATCGATCAAGCCGTCGCCGAGATGATCGACAGCCACGGCCGCATCGACATCCTCGTCAACAACATCGGCGGTTCGCTCGCCGTGCCGTTCCGCTTTCTCGAGCAGTCCGACGAGGATTGGCAGAAGGTGATGGACGTCAATGTGAAGACGTGTGTGTGGGCGACGCGCGCCGTCATCCCGTACATGCAGAAGGCGCGTTACGGCCGCATCATCAATATGGGCTCGAAGGCGGGCCGCTTCGGCTCGCTCTTCGCGGGTACGCCGTATGTTGCGGCGAAGGGGGCCATGCAGGCTTTCACGCTGCAGATCGCGCAGGAGTTCGGGCCTGAAGGCATCACCTGCAACACCGTATGCCCCGGCGCGATCCTGACGCCGCGCGTCGAGGCATTCCTCAACGAGCGCCACTCGCCGGAGGAGCGTGCACGCGTGCTCGCGTCCATTCCGGTGCGCCGCCAGGGCCGCGTCGAGGACATCGCGGCCGCGATCGCCTACCTCACGTCGGAGGAAGCAGGCTTCGTCACGGGCGCGACGCTCGACGTCAACGGCGGTCAGGCCATGTCGATCTGAAGGCGCGTTTTCTAACGCGCCTTCGATCCATATGGCGCCGCCGCTTCGCGCGAGACGTAGCCGTCCGTGATGTCGGCTTCGATGGCTGCACGCGATCGCATTGCGGGATCGCCGTAGCCGCCGCCGCCCGCTGTGGTCAGGCGGAAGATGTCGCCCTTGGCAATCGACTTGCCGGCGACTTTGGATGGCAAGCGCTCGACGCTGCCATCCGCGCGCTGCAACTCGGCAAAACCTGCTGAACCCGGTGCGCCGCCGGCGAGGCCATAGGGCCGCGTCTTGAAGCGATCGAAGTTGCACGCAAGCGTGCCGCCCGCCGCGTCGATGCGGAAGGCGCGAATGAGGCCGCAGCCACCGCGCTGCTCGCCCGCACCGCCTGAATCCGGAACCAGCGTGTAAGTTTCGAATGTCACCGGATAGGTACTCTCCAGCATCTCGACAGGTGCGTTCGCGATGTTGTGCAGGCCGCAGGAAAAGCCGTTGGCACCGTCGCCTTCGGGATGTCCGCCCCAGCCGCCGCAGGTGAGGTCGAAGTAGACCTGACGCCGCCCATCCGCGTGAAAGAGGTTCGTCGCGTAGGCGTAGCTCACGCCGTAGTAGGCGGCCGGCACGCGTCCGGGGATGGCCTTCGCAAAGGCGCCCATGACGGCATTCACGACGCGATGGCCAATGGCCATGCGGTTCGCGACCGGCGCAGGCGAGCGTGCCGTCACGCACAAGCCGTCCGGCGCCACGATCTTCACGGGCTCATAGCATCCCGCATTGGCTGGAATCTCACTGCCGATCGACATGAGGATGCCGCAGAACACGCCGGAGCCCGACATATTGCGCGTGCAGTTGACGGGGCCCTGAGCCTGTGGCGATGAGCCCGACAGATCGACTTCGACGATGTCGCCCCTCACGGTCAGCTTCACTGAAATGGTGAGCTGCGTCTCGCGATCGATGCCGTCGTCGTCGACGAAGTCATCGAATCTGTACGTGCCATCGGGGATGTCGCGGATTATGGCCCGCATGGCCATCTCCGACTGACGACGAATGCCACGACAGGCTTCGGCCAGGCGATCCGGACCATACCGCCGCGCAATGCGCTGGAAGCCCTTCACGCCGATATCGAGCGCGGCGAGCTGTGAAGCGAAATCACCGCCGACGTTGGCCGGTTCGCGCGTGTTGCGCAGCAGGAGCTGAATGACTTCCTTGTTGCGCCGCCCGGCATCGTCGAGCCGCATGGGCGGAATGCGGAAGCCCTCTTGGTAGATCTCGGTCGCACCGGCGTAGTAGCTGCCCGGCGCACCGCCGCCGACATCGAGGTGATGCACGAGAACGCCTGCGATGCCGACGAGCCGCCCGTCGAGGAATGCCGGCTTGAAGGTCAGAATGTCATTGAGATGCTGGCCGCCCGAATAGGGGTCATTGGTGATGATGAGATCGCCTTCGCGCCATTCGCTAAGCGGGATGTGGTCGCGCAGAATGTCGTCGAGGCAACTCGACATGGAGTTCAGATGCACGGGAATGCACGTCGCCTGCGCGACGCTCTTGCCCTCGGCATCGAACACGCACGTCGAATAATCGAGCAGGTCGCGCACGACACTCGATCGGCTCGTGCGCCAGATAGTGACGCCCATTTCCTCGGCAGCAGCGACGAGCGCATTGCGGATGACTTCGAGCTGGACGACGTCGAGAGGCTTCATGGTCATGCCGCGCCTCCCGCGCGCTTCGTTGCAATCAGATCTCCGCTCGGCGTTGTGACGAGCTCCCATCCGGGTGGAATGAAGTGCGTGGCGTGCGCTTCCTCGATGATCGCAGGACCGGCAATCTTCATGTCGGCGGCCAGTTTCGTGCGTTCGTGGATGGCCGCTTCATGCCAGTTGCCCGCGGCAAAGACCTGACGGCGTCCCTTCGGCGCGGTCGCTTCCTCAAACGTGAATGTGTGCTCGATCGGTTTCGCGAGCTTTCCGGTTGCGGCGATGCGGATTGCGACGATATCGGGCGTCACGTGCCGTTCGGCGTGCGCGTACTGCGCTTCGTGCACGTCATGGAAGCGCGCGATCGCTGCGGTAAGAGAAGTTTCAAAACTGCTCGGAGACCACTCGAAGGGCGCCTGGATTTCGTAGGCCTGCCCCGGATAGCGCATATCGAGGGCAAGAGGCAGAAGATGATCAGGCGGCGCAATGCCATCCGCTTCGAGGCGTTCGGCGCCCGTGCGGCGCAACTCGGCGCCGATCTCCTGCAGAACGGGAATAGCCGTCGCGTCCGCTTTCATGAGCCGCGCGCGCGCCAATGCGTGCACGACATCTGAGTAGAGCATTCCCCACGCGCTGAGCGTTCCGGGATCGCGCGGGAAGACAACGCGGCTGATGCCGATTTCGTCGGCGGTATCACAGGCGTGCAGCCCGCTAGCGCCGCCGAACGACAGCAGCGTGAAATCCTCGGGATCGAGGCCCTTCTCGAAGAGCGAAAGGCGAATGGCGCCGGCCATGTGCGATACGGCGACCTGCAGAATGCCTTCCGCTGCGGCCTCGAGGGCCAGCGACAGGCGTTCCGCGACGCGCGTCGTGATGGCTGTCCGCGCGGCATTTGCATCGAGACGCATGGCACCACCGAGAAAGAACTGCGGATCAATGCGGCCGAGGACGACATTCGCGTCGGTGACGGTCGGCTCGGTGCCGCCGCGCATGTAGCAGGCAGGACCCGGTTTGGCGCCGGCACTTTCCGGCCCGACGCGCAGACGTCCGCTTTCCTCGACGCTGGCAATGGATCCGCCGCCCGATCCGATCGTGCGGATCTCGATCATGGGCAGGCGCACAGGCAACCCGTCGACATTGCCTTCGGTCACGAGACGCGTGCGGCCGCCACTGACGATCGAAACGTCATAGCTCGTGCCGCCCATGTCCACGGCGACCACATCGGGAATGTTGAGCCGTTCGGCAATGGTCTCGGCCGCGAGCGCGCCGCCGCTCGGGCCCGACAGCAGCAGGCGCGCAGGCAGCAGCGCTGCGGTTTCTGGGCTCATGACGCCGCCGTTCGACTGCACGAGATAGACGGGCGCCTCGAAGCCCGCATCCTTGAGCCGTGCTCTGAGGCGTTCGAGATAACGCCGCACGACCGGCATGAGCAGTGCATTGAGCACAGTCGTCGATGAGCGCTCGAACTCGCGGATTTCAGGGCTCACTTCATGCGAGAGCGAGACGTCGAGATCCGGCGCGTACTTCGCCAACAGCTCCGCGATGCGCTGCTCGTGCGCCGCATTGGCATAAGCATGAAGCAGGCACACGGCAACACATTGAATGCCGCCCGCCTTGAGCTTTTCGGCAAGCGCGCGGATCTCACTTTCTTCGAGCGGCGTTTCGATCGTGCCGGTGGCGAGCGTTCGCTCTTTGACGCCGAGGCGCCACGCGCGCGGAATAAGCACGACGCGCGGCTCGGCCTTGCTGGCATAAACCTGCTTGCGAAAATGGCGGCCGATCTCGAGCACGTCCTCGAAGCCGGCCGTCGTGATGAGGGCGCCCTTCGGCAGCCGCCGCTGAAGCACGGCGTTCGTGGCGATGGTCGTGCCATGCATGAGCGCGGAGATATCGCTGAACTGGAAGCCGACCTGTTCGCCCGCGAGGCGCAGCCCCGTGATGAGGCCTTCGGAAGGATCGTCGGGCGTGGTCGGCGTCTTCGCGGCGAACGTTTGGCCGCTCGCCTCATCCAGAATTTCGATATCGGTGAATGTGCCGCCGATATCGACGGCAATGCGCACAGTGCGGCGCGATGCTTGGGACTGCATCTTGGGCTTGGAACCTCGATCAGGCTGATGCCGCGATCGCGGCCGGGCCATACTGTGTCGAAGATTTCGGGCATTGCAATACAGCTTCGCGCATTCGGCCCATGCCGATGGGGGGACGTCCCCGTATTTATGAGCCTAGCCCCGCAAGATCAGAATGTGGAACGATAAAGGCCGATCCGCCTCATCATCGGCGCATTGCAACCTGTCTTTCGTCTCAAAGTATGGGCAAGACTGCTCAGCAAGCTGATTCGGCATTGTTTCATTCGCCCGAGCGGGCGAATCGGCGATGATGCAGCGGATCGAGAAAACGGGGCGGACAGCCACTTGCGCATGCGGTTTGGCAAGATCTCACTTCTGATCCTGGGTGTGGCAGCGACGTGCGCGGGCGCCGGCGGCACGATTGCGCTGGAGCGCCTTGGCCTGCTGGCCCCGCCGCAGGAGCCTGCCCAGACGGTCGTGAAGATCCCTGCCGAAGCACTGGTGATCCCGAGCCCGGAGATGCCCGCCGGTGCCGATCGATTTGCCTATGTATCGCTGGATATCGGCGGTATGCGCTGGGGCGAGCCGAAAATCGAGATCGTCCCCGTTGCGATCGCGCCGCTGAAGACGTTGGCTGACGAATTGCCCACGCCCTGGTCGACGGAAACGCGCGCCGAGCGTGTTGTCCCGCTCATCGAGCCGCCGCGGCTGGCCGTGCGGCCACCGCAGGCCTCGGCCTGGACCATGCCGAAGGCGAGCGGCCCGCTGCGCGACTATCGCTTGGCGCGGAGGCTGGCGGAGATCTCGCCGGGTGCGATCCCGCGGCTGGAATCGAAGTTCCGCGCAGCCAAGATGGCGTGGCCGCCTGCAGAGGTTGCCTTCGTGACGATCAAGGACGAGCGGGCCGTCGAGCTGCACGCACGGTCCTCGGATGGCGAATGGAAGCTCGTTCATCGCTATCGCGTGCTTGCGGCGAGCGGCAAGTCGGGGCCGAAGCTGCAGCAGGGCGACAAGCAGGTGCCGGAAGGCATCTACGGCATTTCGTATCTCAATCCGGCCAGCCGCTATCACGTTTCCCTGCGGGTGAACTATCCCAACGCTTTCGACCGCCAGATGGCCGCAAAGGATAAGCGCAAGGATCTTGGCGGCGATATCATGTTCCACGGCAAGGCCGTATCCGCCGGGTGCATCGCCGTCGGTGATGAAGCTGCTGAGGAGCTGTTCGTCATCGCGGCCAACGTCGGCCTGCCGAACGTGAAGGTCGTCATCGCACCGAGCGATTTCCGCAAGAATGGCGTCCCGTCAGCGGATCCGACCAAGCCGGAGTGGTTGCCAGGCCTTTACACGCAGGTCGCCGCGGCCATGACGCCCTTCAAGCCAGCCCCGTCGCCGAATCTGCTTTCCTCGTTCTTCGGAAACTGAATTAGGGCGCGGTATCTCTGCGCCGTCCTACCGACCGGAGCGGCAGGACGTGGGCAGTTGCTGTTTCTTATCTAATTGATATTATTAATCGTTTGGTGCGCCCAATGGGAATGCGCGGGGATGCGGCAGTCAAACGGCGCCCTCAGGCGGGCCTGTTAGCAGGCCCCGGAGCCCAACGATTGACTAACTCATCCCCGGTAGTTACCTGCATACTAACGTGACCGCGGGCTTCCGGAATGGAAGGCGCCAGGTTGGTGGCCCAGGTTCTTGACCCTGCGCGCCCAAGGAGAAATGTGATCATGGCCATCTCATCGCACGCCGCGCCAAGCGGTCGGATCGAGGCTTACGATCCCATCTGGCAGTCCATCCG